>JALSSH010000188.1 GCA_026984385.1 Ardenticatenia bacterium
ACACCACCGCCGCCGCACCTGGTGCCGAGCTGTGCCGAGGCGGGCGTTTTTGGCGTGCTGCCCGGCACCATCGGCACATTGCAAGCGACCGAAGTCCTGAAATTGATCTTGGGGATCGGCGAGCCGTTGATCGGGCAATTGCTGCTTTACGACGCGCTGAGCGCCGAGTTTGAGCGCATCAGCATCCCCAAGCGGGCGGATTGCCCTATCTGCGGAGCGAATCCGACCATCACCGAGCTTCTCGACTACGAGCAATTCTGCGGCGCGCCCGGCTACACGCGCGAACATGACCCTTTCGCCGGACGCCCCCACCCCGAATACGACCCCGAGGCCGATCTGACCGTCGAGGAGGTCAAAGCGCGTTTGGACGCGGGCGAGCCATTGCTCCTTGTTGACGTGCGCGAGCCGTCAGAACGGGACATCGCACACATCGAGGGCGCTCACCCCTTGCCCGAAAGCCAATTCGCGGCACACATGGAACAGCTCCCGCGAGACCGTCCGGTCGTGTTTTTTTGCCGCAAAGGCATCCGCAGCGCCGAGCTGGTCGCCCAACTGCGCGCTGCGGGTTGGCGGAACGTCTATAACATGGTGGGCGGGATTGACGCCTGGGCGCAAAAGATCGACCCGAGCCTCCCGCGCTATTGATCGGCAGGGTCGCTTTCGGGAGCTTCCAGCGCGGACCGGGCGTATTCCTGCAAACTGCCTTCGGCGGGCGGCAAGGTGATATCGGCGCGCGCCAAACGTTCGTAGCGCGTGCGGGCGCGCCCCAACAGGCGCTTGATCTCGCTTTCGTCCGGCAAAAGCGCGTCGGCCTGCTCCAACACTTGCAGCGCGCGGGCAAGTTGCGCCGTGTCGTTGATCAGCAAGCGCCCAAGCGCCAGCAAGGTGAGCGCGATCAGCTCGTCGTCGCCCAGCGCGTAAGCGTAGTGCAGCGCCCGCCGATAGGACTGGACGGCCTCCAACGCATCGCCGCGCGCCTCCATCAGGTCTGCCAGCTTGCTATGCTGCACAAAAAGCGCTTGGGTGTCGCCTATTTCGGTCGCCAAAGACAAGGCGCGCTCGAAAAATTGTTGCGCACGATCCCATTGCAACAGGCGCATACTCACCCCTCCGAGCCGATTATAGAGCCGTCGCAACTCGTTGTGACGCCCCTCGTGTTCAAAGATCGGCTCGGCTTGTTCCCACGCGGCGATGGCGTCTTGGGGACGGCGCATTCGCAGATAGACCATGCCGAGCTTTTCCAGCGTGCGGGCGATATTTAACCAGGCCTCCACTGGTCTAAAGGCGCTGATCGCCTCACGATAGGCCACCTCTGCGCCTTCCAGGCGGTGCAGCACCATTTGCAAGTCGCCCAAAATAACCAGCATTTCGCCTTCGCGCTTGGGGTTGTCGGCTTCTTGAGCCAGCGCCAAGCCGCGCTCCAACTGGGCCAGCACATCGGCGTATTGTTCGCCTTCCAAATGCACTTTGGCGAGCGCTTCTAGCGCGGCCAGCTCGTCGTCTACGTCGCCGTCGGCGTGGACATCGTCCAGCACCTCTCCATACTGAGAAAGTTCTTCGTCCGGCACACCTGTTTCGGCGAGCTGGGCGCTGAGCTTTTCCAGCGCCTCGATGTTGGCAGGAGGCGGGGTTTGCGGCTCAGCCTGGGCGGGGAGTTCGTCGAGCGGCGGAGCTTCTTCGGGGGCTTCTTCCTCTACGCTAACCGGCGGCTGTGCTTCGCGTCCTCGTTCGGCCAAAGGAATGGCTTCCACTTTGGGCGCGCGGGGGGACGGCTCGGCGGCAATCGGTTCGGAGGGCGCTTCCGGCTCGGCGACGGGCGCGGCGGGTGGCTCTTCCGAGCGCGTCGCCGCTACTGTCTGCGGCGCTTCGGCGGGCTGTTCTGCCACTTCCGCGCGCCCCAACACCCCCGCTTGCGCGGCTTCCGGATGTTCGGCCAAATAGTGCAACCATTGCACCTCCGGCTCAAAACGGCGTGCAACGGCGAAGTTGTTTTCGTCCGTTGGGGTGAGCAAGTTGGCTACGTCTTGCACAAAGTCGGTGCGTCCTTGTTGCGCGGCGTAGAGACTGGCGGCGAGCACATTAGCCATTTCCGAGGCCAGGCGGTCGTGGTGGAAATCGTCGCCTTCGGCCACATAGCGCCGAATATACGCGGGCAGCCCCTGCAAATAGCGCGTGTACATGGTGTTGAGCCGCTTTTTGCCGCGCAAAAAGGCCTGGGCGAACTCTCGCACGAGCACATGGGCGGTAAAGTACGGTTGTTCATAGACGATACGCTCGGCGGCCAGCCCGTGCCGAACCAGGCGGCGCATACGTTCCAGGAGCATATCCGGACGTGCACCGCTCACGTCGCAGAGCAGCTCTTGGCTGGCCCCGCCGGCAAAAGCCGTGCCGAGCAGCATCACCATACCTTGCAGTTCCGAAGGCAAAAGCCGATACGCGGCCAGGAGCACGCTCATAGCGCGGTTTTTATGCCCGGGCGGCAACGACGGCATCCGCTCTAGCAACGCCTGGGGCGAAATGTGCCCAACGGCCAGTTGGCGCGCGGCCACCTCGGTCGAGAAGGGATGCCCACCCAGCGCCTCCACAAACGCGCCGATCTCGGCCTCGTCTCCCCGGAAGGCTTCGCCGGCGTGGTGTAAGAACAGCGCCTGAGCGTCATCGGCATTGAGCGCGTGGAGCGCGTGCGGTGTCCAAGGGCCGGGCAACATCGTTTCGGCGGTGAGCAACAACGGCACACCTGCCGCACACTCGCGCGCAAAAATGCGGGCGTCGTCCGGACGTATCGGGCCGTCCAAGACGACCAGCGGGCGGTTGTCTTGGAGCAATTGACGCACAACGGCGATCCCGTCGTCCAAATCTTCGTCAAAGGCAGGTGGGCGAACGCCGTATGCGCGAGTTACGCGCGTCACCAATGCGCGCAACGTGTCATCGAGCGCGTCCAACCACAACACACCGCCCGGCAGCTCCGCATATCCTGCCGCCAACGCCGCCACCAACGCCGTCTTGCCGATCCCTGCGGGGCCGTGCAATAAAACAGCCGTGCCCGCTTTCAACGCTAGGTGGACGGTTTCTACATCGCGTTCACGCCCGACAAAGAGCGATGGTGTTTGGACGGGCAAGTTGCGGCTGCCAACAATAGGTGCACCGTGTAGCAAAATGGGCTGTTGATTCATAGGGACACCATGTAATTATTAACAATCAGGAAAAGGCTTGCTGGTTGCAGTATAGCAGATGCCGCAGATCAAGACTAGCAAGGGAAAGAGAGGGTAGTGTATCCCTCACGGTTGAAATTCAGATGGCGGTTGATGGCAACCTTTTTGAGTGCCTACTCACACGGGCGTTCTTCGCTCAAAACGGCCCATAATGACACGCTTCGATAGGGATACAAAAACCACCCCACAAATTTCAACCGTTAAAGATACACTACCGATTTGCTACTGGACTATACCTTCCCTGACGTGCTACTATCTCCCTGGCACAACTGCCGACCGGCACGCGCGCGCTCAAACTGGCGCAGCGGTTATATGTGCACTTTTCGATTGAACGTAATATTTTTAGGTGTGAGGATTTTGGACGATGAGCCAACCTTTGGTCGAATGTATCCCAAATTTCAGCGAGGGACGCCGCGCGGACGTGATCGAGGCGATTGTGCGCGCCATGAAGGAGGCGGACGCGATCCATGTGCTGGATATCAGCAGCGACGCCGACCATAACCGCACCGTCGTCACCTTTGTGGGCGCGCCGCCTGCCGTCGAACGCGCTATGTTCGCGGGCATCCGCAAAGCGGCAGAGCTGATCGACATGACCCACCACGAGGGCGAACATCCACGCTTGGGGGCGACGGACGTTGTGCCGTTTGTGCCGCTGCGCGATGTGACCATGGACGAGTGCGTGGCAATGGCGCACCGCTTGGGGCAGCGCGTGGGTGAGGAGCTGGGCATCCCCGTTTATCTCTATGAAGCCGCCGCCACCCGCCCCGAGCGCGAAAATCTGGCCTGGTTGCGCAGCCGCAAATTTCAGTACGAGCAACTGCGCGAGGTGATCGCCACCGACCCGCAACGGATGCCGGACTACGGCCCTGCTGAGCTGGGGCGCGCCGGCGCCACCGTGATCGGGGCGCGTCCGCCGCTGGTTGCCTTCAACGTCTACCTGACCACCGACGACGTGGCGATCGCCAAGCGAATTGCGCGAGCGGTGCGGCATTCGAGCGGCGGGTTGCGCTACGTGAAGGCGGCGGGCTTTTTGGTGGAAGGGCGCGCCCAAGTTTCGATGAACCTCACGCACTACGAAAAGACGCCCGTGCAGCGCGTGGTGGAGATGATCCGCCGAGAAGCGGCACGCTACGGGGTCGGGATCGCGTTCAGCGAGTTGATCGGGTTGGCCCCGCAAGCGTTTTTTGTGGAAGCGGCGCGCTGGTATTTGCAATTGGACAAATTCGCGCCCGACCAAATCCTCGAATATCGCATCCAACAAGCAGAAGCCGAAAGCCGCGCCTTACCGGAAGAAGAGCCACCCGTCCCCGAGGACGCCGCGCAAATTGTGGCGGCGGTACAACCCCCGCCGCGCACGCCCGCGCCATTCGTGCAGGCGGTGGCGGAAGGCTCGCCGACCCCGGGCGGCGGCGCGGTGGCGGCGTTGGCGGGCGCGCTGAGCGCGGCGTTGGCGGAGATGGTCGCGCGCCTGACCGTCGGGAAAAAGCGCTACGCCGAGGTGGAAGAGACCATGCGCGCGGTGGTAGAAGCCGCCACCAGCTTGCGTAAACAGCTCGTAGCGGCCATTGATGAGGACATCGCCGCTTTTGACGCGGTGATGAACGCCTATCGTTTGCCCAAAAACGACCCCACTCGCGCGGACGCGATCCAGTTGGCGATGGCGCGGGCGGCAGGCGTGCCGCTCAAAGTCGCGCGATTGGCCGTAGACGCAATGCGGTTAGCGGAAAAAACCGCGCGGCACGGCAACAAAAACGCCGCCACCGACGCCGCGACCTCGGCACTGATGGGCTTGGCGGCGGTGGAAGCGGCGGCGCTCAATGTGCGCGTCAACGCGGCGGGGTTGCGAGACGCCGAGTTGGCGGCGCGCTATCGGGACGATGTGTTGGCGCTGGTTGCCCAAGCGCGCGAGTTGCGCGACACCATCGTACTCATTGCAGAAGAACGCGCAGGCATTGCGTAACAAGAAGGACGGGACACGGTGAAACGCTGGTTATTGAGCTTGCTCGGGGCAATGGTGTTGGTGAGCGGTGGATTGGTGGCGTGCCAAGGGGCAGGGCCGCAGCGGGTCGCGGCGTCGGCTGTTTCCAGCCCGACGCCGAACGCACTCGGCACGGTGATCGCCCAGCAAGTCACCTCCACGCCCACACCGGTCACGCCGACCCGCATCTCGCCCACGCCCATCCCAACCAACACGCCGCGCTCTACCCAGGTGACGCTGCACCCGATCACGCCGACGCCTTCGCCCGGGCAGCTTTTTGACCAAAGCGGCGAAATCCGTGATCACTACTGGTTTGCGCGCCCCTTCCCGAGAGACCCCTCCGGCGCAATTCACGATTACGCTTCGCGCAGCTATCCCTTCGGCACAACGGGCGGCGATCAGTTCGCCACGCATCACGGGCTGGACTTCCAAAACCGCTTTGGCACGGGCGTGTTGGCGGTGGCGCGCGGACAGGTGTTTTATGCGGGGCCGGATAGCGAAGTGCTCTTCGGGCCGCAGCCGAATTTTTACGGCAATGTGATCGTGATCGAGCATGAAATCCCCGCGCCCAACGGCCAACCGCTCTACTCGCTTTACGGGCATCTTTCGCGCGTGAACGTGGAAACCGGCCAATATGTGGAGCTGCAAGAGAAGATCGGGCAGGTCGGCTCGGAAGGTGTGGCGCTGGGCGCTCATTTGCATCTAGAGGTGCGCATCGGCGACCCTTACGATTACAACAGCGTTTACAATCCGGACCTGTGGATACGCCCTTGGCCCGGGTACGGCACGTTGGCGGGGCGCATCTACGACCGCTACGGGCAGCGCGCCTACAACACGCGCATCATCATTCACCCGCTGGACGGCAGCGCCGACCGCTATACCTACGCTTACGCCGACGACACGATCAAATCCGACCCGTACTACGGGGAACATTTCACCTATGGGGATTTGCCCGCCGGCGAGTATCAGGTCATCGTGCGGATCAAGGGGGTGTTGCGCTTCAAGGGTCAGGTAACCGTTGAACCCGGGCGCACCGCGTGGATCGAGATTCGCATGAACTGAGCGCGCGCCACTTGAGCGGGTGGGCGGGGAGATTTCATATCCCGCCATATCCCGCTTCCCTCGCGGAGTGAGTGCGCTCGGGGAAAGTTAAAGCAAAAAGCGTCCGAGCGGGTATATGCGCTCGGACGTTTTTTAGCCGGGTTGCGGCTTGCACATTCGGCTTAGTCGGTGACCACCTGGCCGTAAGCGTTGCGCACCATCGTCAGCAGCTCGGCGAACGCCTCATCGCTGATCGGCGTTTCGGCGTCCGGCGCGATGGCGTTCACTTCCACCACCACGTCGCCGTCAATGAAGAGCGCGTAACGCACCAGCTCACTTTGGGCAACTTTGGCGGTCACCTGCCCCTGAGCGCGATCCTTCTCGACGCTCAGCCCCTGCAAGCGCCACTCTCGCTCGCGGTCGGCGGCGGCCACTTCTGCCGCGTCCTCGGTGGGGAAAACTTCCACCACCACATAGGCCAAGCGGTCCCCCTTGCCCTCGTAAATCTGGATGGCGTGCCCTTTGCTGCTCACCGTGCTGGTGAGCAGGCGCACCGAATGGCGGGCGTCGAGTTTCCAAGAGTCGGTTTTTTCCGGCAGATATTTGAGGAACTTTTCGGCGCGGTCTTTGGGGCTGCCGCACGCACTGAGCGCCAGGGCCAAGACCACGCCGACCAGGATCAAGGTCAACAAACGTGCTCGTTTCACGGTTCGCTCCTCGCCGCCTAATGCTCGCCCAGGTAAGCGGCGCGCACCATTTCGTTTTCGCGCAAAGCCGCCGCCTCGTCCGAAAGGATGATGTTGCCCGTTTGCAACACATAGCCGCGATGCGCCACCGCCAAGGCCATGAGCGCGTTTTGCTCCACCAACAGGATCGTGGTGCCGTGCTCGTTCAGATATTTGATGATGCGGAAAATATCTAACACCAGCAGCGGCGCCAACCCCATCGAAGGCTCGTCGAGCAACAACACACGCGGGCGTCCCATCAGCGCGCGCCCGATAGCCAGCATCTGTTGTTCACCGCCGGAAAGCGTGCCCCCGAACTGTTTTTCGCGCTCTTTGAGCCGAGGGAAGGTGTGGAACACAAATTCCAAATCCTGGGCGATGCCGTGCGGGTCTTGCCGCGCGTAAGCGCCCATTTCCAGGTTTTCCAGCACGGTCAGGCGCTGGAAAATTTTGCGCCCTTCCGGCGCTTGCACCACGCCGCGTTCCACAATCACATGCGGCGGCAGGTGGGTGATGTCCTCGTCGGCCAACAACACGCGCCCTTCCGAACAGCGCACAATGCCGCTGATGGTGTTGAGCGTGGTGGTCTTGCCCGCGCCGTTGCCGCCGATCAGCGTGACGATCTCGCCTTCCTCGACGGTCAGCGAAATGCCCTTGAGCGCGTGGATTTTGCCGTAGTACGTGTGCAGATTTTCGACTTCTAGCAGCGCCATACGTCCCCGTCCTGTTCGCTCGTCACAGCTCCAACGCCCCGATTTCCACCGTGTCGCCAGCCGTGCCCAAATACGCCTCGATCACCTTCGGGTCGCGCTGCACTTCTTCCGGCGTGCCCTCGGAGATTTTGCGCCCGTAGTCCAACACCGTCACTTGGTCTGAGATGCTCATCACCACGTGCATATCGTGTTCGATCAACAAAATGGTGAGATCGCGCTCGTCGCGCAAGCGGCGGATAAAGTTCATCGTGTCTTCGGTTTCCTGCGGGTTCATGCCGGCGGTCGGCTCGTCCAACAACAGCAAAGCCGGATTGCTGGCAAGCGCGCGCGCGATCTCCAAACGACGTTGGCTGCCATACGGGAGGTTGGTCGCCAGCCAGTCGCCCACGTCGGCCAAGTCCACGAACTCCAGCAGCTCATAAGAGCGCGCTAGGGTTGCTTCCTCTTCCTCCACATTGAGCGGCATTCGCAGCAGCGCGCCGACCGGCGTGGTGTGCAAGTTCGGATGCATCCCGACCATCACATTTTCCAAAACGGTCATGCCCTCAAAAAGGTGAATGTTTTGGAAGGTGCGCGCGATGCCCCGCATGATGATCTGGTCCGGACGCAAACCCTGGATCGGATGCCCCAAGAAGCGGATTTCGCCTTCTTCGGGCGTGTAAAAGCCGGTGATGCAGTTGAAGAAGGTTGTTTTCCCTGCCCCGTTGGGGCCGATGACGCTGGCGATTTGCTGCGGCATGATCGTTAGGTCGAGGTCGCCCACCGCCACCAAACCGCCGAAGCGCTTGGTAACTTTTGTCGCTTGGAGAATGGGTTGGGTGCTCATGCCGAACCGTCCTTCTCTGCTCGCGCGCGCTGTGCCAGAGCGCGGGCTTTTTCCTGGAGTTGAGTGGGTGGCGCGGGCAAAATGCCCTCAGGCCGAATAATCACCATCGTGATCAGCAGCGCGCCAAAGGCCAAGATGCGATACGTCGCCAGCTCGCGCAACACCTCCGGAATGCCGATCAGCGCAATCGCGCCCATGATCACGCCCGGGATGCTGCCCATGCCGCCGATGATCACCAAGCTGAGCACCTCGATAGACACTTCCAAGTTGAAGTCCTGCGGGAAGATGTTGCGCTGGCGCGCGGCAAAAAGCACCCCGCCCAGCCCCGCAAACGAAGCGCCGATTGCAAAGGCCATCAGCTTAGATTGCACCAGGTTGATGCCCATAGATTGCGCGATGTCCTCATCGCTTTTCATCGCGCTCCAAGCGCGCCCTGTGCGCGATTGCTTGAGCCGCGTGGAAAAGAAGGCCACCAGCCCCGCGCCGATAAAGACCAGATAGACCACGATCAAGTACGTGCCCGGGCCGCTGGCCCCCACCGGCAAGGGGCGCGGGATTTGCAGCACACCTTGCGGGCCACCGGTCAGGTCACGCAGGTTGTTGAAGAGCAAACGGATGATCTCGCCAAAGCCCAGCGTCACAATCGCCAGGTAGTCCCCGCGCAAACGCAACACCGGAATACCGAGCGCGATACCGGCCAAGCCTGCGGAAAGCAACCCCGCCACCAACCCGATCAAGAAGGGCGGCGCGTCGTGGAAAATGGTGTGGTAGATGCCCGTGCGCTCTAAAACCATCGAGACGGCCACGCTCACGGCCACCGCCAACGCGGTCAGCGCAAAAGTGGCGGTCGGCCCGGGGTGCGCAGGCATAGGGATCAACGTGCGTTCAGTGCGGATAAGGGGCTTGCCGGCTTCCTGCTGGCGTTTGCGCCACCACCACAGCCCCGCGCCCACCACCAACGCGGTCACCACAACGGTGATGGTCACCCAGCCCGTCATCTTGACCACCATCGCGTCGTTGCCCTCAAATTTGAGGCGGATGGGGTTGTTCTGGTCGTCGAAAATCTGCTGGTTGGAAGAAAGGAAAGCGTAAGTATACGCGCCCAGGGCGAAGAAGGCCACGTAGCCCAAGTCCAACAGGCCCGCGTAGCCCACCACGATATTTAGCCCCAGCCCCAACATGATGTTGATGCCCACCAGCGTCATCACGTCGTTTTGGTACTGATCCAAGAATAGGGGCATCAGCAGCAAAATAAGCACGGCCAACGTGCCGGTGAGCTGGCGTTCAAAGCGCCCGGGCGCGCGCAACGCATAGGCGTTTTGCGCGAGCACCGCCGCGCCCACCAACACAATCGCCAAGATGGAAAAAAGCTCGTGGCCTGCGGGCGCGTTCGGCGTGGTAATGAAAAGCACCGGGCCAGAATGCACACGCAGCGCGCCCACAAACACCAGGACGCCCACAGCCGCCGCTACCGCGCCCAGCCGCGCCGAATAGGTCAACCCCCAATCGCGCGGCTCAGCCGCGCGCATCGCCACCAGCGCAAACAACACCAGCGCAAACCCCATCAGGAGCTGAATTTCCTGCGTGCTGGCGCCTAAGTCTAAGATCGGGCTACCGCCACCCGGCGCTACAGTTAGCCACAGCGCGCCGAAAAGCAACGCGGGCGAAAGCAAAACTGCCCAGTGCGAAAGAGGGTTTTCGGCCAATCGTGTGCCCATGCGCTGACGCGCGCTGCCCACTTCTCGCACGATGACCAGCCAGGCCACCGCTGCGCCGAGCATCCCGCTGGCGATCAGCAACAGCAAAAAGCCGTAAAATCCGCCGATGATCAGGTTGAGATCGATCCACGAAGTTTCGCCTAAGCCAAACTTAAGGTGAAGCGCCGTGTCGCGGTCAAAGGTTAGGCGCATCGGGTCGGTGCGCAGTTCCGCGCCTTCGGGATACTCGCCGCTGAAGAGGTCTTTTTTCGGGTTGGGGTGCAACTCTTCTTCCGGCACGCCGGAAAGCAGCGAGACGGTCTCGGTGTTCACCGCGTCGAAGTAGGTCTTCACGTCAATACCGTTGGCTTGCCAACGGTTGATCAGCGCCATGAAAAGGTACACCATCAGCGCAGCGACTACCCCCAGCACCAGCACATTTTTGGCCGTGTGCACCATGCCTTGCGGGTGGAGCTTGCGCCCGAGTTGTGCCCCGAAGATAAAGGGCACAAACAACAGCGAAAACAGCGCCAAGTTTTGGATGCGGATCGGCACGCCGATCAAAATCAGGAACAGGACGACCAACCCCGTCACAAAACCGGCGCCGGCCCCTTCTCTCAACGTGTCTGTAAAGCGTTGGATTCGTGCGGTCAACATGGCTCAGACCTTCTTTTCCGAAAGTACTTCGCCGAAGATGCCCGTCGGGCGGAAGATGAGCACCAGCACCAACAAGCTGAAGGCGATCACGTCTTTGTATTCGGTGGGGATGCCGAGCATGGTCGGGCCGAGCGCTTCGACCAGCCCCAAGAAAAAGCCGCCGAACATCGCGCCCGCCACGTTGCCGATGCCGCCCAGCACCGCCGCCGTAAAGGCCTTCAGCCCTGGGATGAAGCCCGAACGGAAATTGAACGACAGGTTATGAAAGCCCATCATCACACCCGCCGCACCGGCCAAAAGCGCGCCCAGCGCAAACGTCACCACGATCACTTGATCCACATCCACGCCCATCAGCGCGGCGGTGTCTTTGTCTTCCGCCACTGCACGCATCGCGCGCCCCGTTTTAGAGCGCTGGACAAAGGTGTACAGGAAGATCATCAAGATGATGGAGACCACCACGATGATGATGCCGGTTTTGGTGATCGGAATGACGCCCAACTCGCCCAAATTCACCGTAATAGTGCCGCTGATCAACTTGGGGCGCTGGTAAAAGCGCGGCAACGGCCCAAACGTGTTGAGCATGGCTTGCTGCAAGAAGAACGACGCCCCGATCGCGCTGATAAGCGGCGTCAGGCGCGGGGCGTTGCGCAAGGGGCGATAGGCCACGCGCTCCACCCCCATCGCCACCAACATCGAAACGATCATGCCGACCGTCACGATGAAGAGCAGCGCCAAGGTGGTGTTCAGCCCTTCGTAAAGACGTGGGGCATAACCGCCGAGCGCTTGCCACAGGCCGTAACCCAAAAGCGCGCCCACGATCGCACGGAACGGCAAGCTAAAAAGCGTCACCGTCCAGGTGGTATCCACTTCGGCGCTGGACGAACGACGACCGAAACGCGAGGCCAACGCCTCCAGCGGCAAAAACGCGATCGCAAAAAGCAATGGCATCAGCACAGCGGCCACACTGGCCGCGCCCACTTCAAATGTGCCGTTGCCCAAGTCGGTAATGTAAGTGAGCGCAAACCACCCGCCGAACGTGCCCATGATCAGCACCTCACCATGCGCGAAGTTGATCATAAAGAGGATGCCGTAAACCAGCGTGTAGCCCAGCGCCACCAAGGCATACACGCCGCCGAGCACCAGCCCGTTGACCAGTTGCAGCCCCCAGAGCGAAACGTTGTATTCGTGGGCGCGCACCACACCGGTCACGCGGTTGGCGGCCACCAACAAAATAACGACGCCTAGATAATTGATAAAGAGGCGGGTTGAAGAAACGTTTTCCTCGCTGCGCATCCGTGCAAAGAAAATCACCCCTAGGGCGATCAGCCCCAGCAAGGTATAAAGCCAAAGCGCCGTGCCCAGATAGTTTTCAATCGTCTCTAGCTGGGGGTCTGGCGGCGTGCCGAAAAGGCCAGACGTGCGCGCGATGACCCAGAAGATGCGCAACGTGGCGACCAAAGCCCCAATGCCAAAATACAAACCGCTCAGCCGCTCATAGTCCAAATCCGGAAGCGCCAGGCGGCGGGCTTGTGAGATTTGCGCCATCGTGTCCTCCGCAGTCGGGGAGTTGTGTGTCTAACAAAAGTGCCGAAAAGCGCCTGTGCAGCCCCTTTCGGGCATATGAGAACGCGCAAAATTTTACCAGCGCCATACGGGATTGTCCAAGTATGGCGCTGGCAGATTAACGCTTGTGGAACGAGGGCACGTTGGCCCTCTTCAGCAGAACAACGCGCCTACTCGGCTTCCATCTCCATCAGGTTCTCCGGCACTTCCACCGGCACCCACTCACCATCTTGCACCTGGAAGATGATAATGCGGCCCACGCCGCACTCGCCGCGCTCGTCGCAAGTCAGCGTGCCGGTCAGGCCTTCGTAGTCCTTAGTCTCGCGGACGGCCTTCACCAACGCTTCGCGGTCGATCACCAAGTTGCCGTCGGCGTCCACTTCCGCCACCTTCTGGATCGCCTGGAGCAGGATCATCGTGGCGTCGTAGGAGTGCGCGTGGAACGGGCCTTGCTCGTCGGGTTTGACGCCGAAGAGTTCTTCGTAGCGGGCGTCAAACTCTTCGTTAGCTTCCACGTTGCCAGGAGGCGTCTCCACAAAGCTGGCGTAAGCGCCTTCGGCAGCCTCGCCCGCGCCGTCAATGAAGGCCTGGGCTTGCACGCCGTCGTCGCTAAAGAAGATCACGTCGTCCAAACCCACATCTTGCATCTGGGTCACCAGCAGGATCGCTTGTTCCTGATAGCCGCCGAAGAAGATCGCTTCCGGCTGCTCGGCAACCAATTGCGTCAGAACCGGACGGTAGTCCTGGTCTTCCACGCTGATCCCCTGGAAGGCCACCACTTCGCCGCCCAAGTCTTCAAAGGTGCGCTGCACCACTTCGGCCAGGCCTTGGCCGTAAGCCTCGTTGTCGTGCAAGATAGCCAGCTTGCGCACGCCGAGCACCTTGTAAAGGTAGTTGGCGTCCACTTCGCCCTGCGCGCCATCGCTGAAGGCCACGCGGTTGACCACGTCGTAGCCGCGCGCGGTCAGCGTCGCGTTGGTGGCGGAAGGCGACATCATCGGGATGCGCGCCTCTTCGTAAATTTCGGAAGCGGCGATGGTCGGGCCGGAGCAGGAATGGCCGGAAACCGCGACGATCTCGGGGTTCGAAGCGACGCGGCTGGCAACGGTCGTGCCCTCGTCGGAAGAGCAGCGGTCGTCTTCCACCACCAGCTCCACATCCCAACCCTCGATGCCGCCCGCTTCGTTCACATCCATCACGGCGATCTGCGCGCCCTGGAGGATATCCAAGCCCATCGGGGCGATCGGGCCGGTCAGGTCGGTGACCAGCGCCACTTTAACCGTCTCGCCCGGAGGAATGACGACCTTCTCGCCGCCGTCCTGAGCGTAGGCGGGGCTGATGGCGATAACCATCAGTGCGATCAGCAGCATAATTCGTAAGGACTTCATAGTACGCATAGTGTGATCTCCTCAGCTTGTATCCTAAAAACAATACCGAACGACTTGCCTCGATTTTGTGTATGGTGTCATGCGCTTACCGATAGACGCTGTGGGTGAACTTGCTTCCAAACCACGCCTGACGGTGTAGCCTTTTCTCACCTCCTTTTACGCCAAGTGTCGGGCCGTTAGCCCGCAGACACGCGGAGTATTGTGGGGTTGTGTTTCAGGGAATACGTAAGCAATGTGTACAGTGTTGAGTGAGAGCGTAGGATGGCCCTCATCCCAGTAGCGGTTATGGTTACCGAGAGGAAGTGTAACAAGAGCGCTCAATGTTTGTCAAACCCGTTCGGTTACGGCTTTCGCGTGCCCGAAGGCGTTTAGCGTTCTCTCTGCCTTGCACAGTTATTGTACTGTACTTTTCCCGCTTCGGGGTTTGTGCACTTTGCACCGTTAGGCGCGCTTCTTCTCTGGCGAATACGCCAAAAGGCGTGCTTAGGTGCGGTAGTGGCTGTTGATCGTGACGTACTCGTGGCTCAAATCGCACGTCCAAAGCCAGCTTTCGGCATGGCCTGCGCCCAAGTCCAAGTGCACTTCCCACTCCGCGCCTTCCATCAGCGCGATAGCCGCTGCCTCGTCGTAGTCCGTCGGTGCGCCCGCCGCCATCAACTGGATCGTGCGCTCGCCGTCCCGCAACCACAACGCCGTTTGCGCAGGGTCAAAGCGCACGCCGCTGTAACCCGCCGCACTGAGCACCCGACCCCAATTCGGGTCTGCGCCGTAAAACGCGGTTTTGACCAGGGCGGAAGTGGCGATGGTGCGCGCGCAGGTGAGCGCGTCCGCCTCACAGGGCGCGCCGCTGACACGCACGGTCACGAACTTGGTCGCGCCCTCGCCGTCTCGCACAATGGCTTGGGCCAAAGGCACGCAAACGTCGCTCAACGCCTGGGTGAACTCTGCTTCGTCCGCCTGCACGCCGGAAGCGCCGTTGGCGAGCACCAACACGGTATCATTGGTGCTCATGTCTCCGTCAACCACGATGCGGTTAAAGCTGGCGGTGGTGGCGGTTTGCAGCGCGCGCCGGAGCATGTCACGCGGCACGACGGCGTCCGTGACGATCACGGCGAGCATGGTCGCCATGTGCGGGGCGATCATGCCCGCGCCCTTCGCCACGCCGACCAGCCCGTAGCCCGCTTCCGTGCGTTTGGTGGCGAGCTTGGGGCGCGTGTCGGTGGTCATCATCGCGCTGGCGGCCTGCTGCCAGGCGTCGGCGCGCAGTGCGCCCGTCAGCGCCTCTACCCCTGCCGCGATCTTGTC
>JALSSH010000189.1 GCA_026984385.1 Ardenticatenia bacterium
CCCCCGAGGCCGATTTCCGACCTGGCGTGGGTTTAATTCATCTAGGGTTCGAGTCATTATGCGGGTACTGGTCATTTCTGATATTCACGCCAACCTGGCCGCCTTTGAGTCTGTTTTGGAAGACGCGGAGGGTGAATGGGACTATGTGTGGTGTTTGGGCGACGTGGTCGGCTATGGCCCGGACCCGAACGAATGCTGCGATCTGCTCCAGACGTTGCCGCATTTGTGTTTGGCGGGCAACCACGACTGGGCAGCGCTGGGGCGGCTGGATATCCGCACCTTTAACGCGGACGCACGCCGTGCGGTCACTTGGACGCGCGAAACGCTGACGCCGGAAAACTTGGCGTATCTGGGCGCGTTGCCGACAACGTTTGTGCTTGGGAACTACACGTTGGCGCATGGCAGCCCACGCGAACCGGTGTGGGAATATATTCTGGACCCGTTGATCGCCGCCTTGAACTTTCCCCACTTTGAAACGCCGTATTGCATTGTGGGGCACACCCACAACCCGATCGTCTTCAAGCTCAAGGACGAACGCGGAGATACCGAAGAGCTGCGCCCTCGCTATGGAGAGCCGCAACCGCTCAACGGCCAGCGTTTGATCATCAACCCGGGCAGCGTGGGGCAACCGCGCGACTCCAACAAAGACGCTTCTTACGGCATCCTGCACGTAGAAGAAGCCATCTTCGAGTATCGGCGAGTGGCCTATCCGGTGGAAGTGACCCAAGAGAAGATGCGCAAGCTCGATATGCCGGAGCGTCTGATCACACGCTTGGAGCACGGCTGGTAATCTTCCCGATCCGCGTTTGGAACAATGCTCCCCTTGCCGAAGTGCGTACCCCGCGCCTTCGGTTTTTTACGTGTGGCCCTTGCCCGAAAAGCTCCCCCGCAGAAACTCCCCGACCAAGCGCCATCGCTCACGTTAGTGCAAAAGAAGCAGTAGCCCGATCGCGCAGAAAACGAGCACCAAAAACACCCCCAACCCCATCAAGCCATAGCGGATCACTTGTGTATTGCTGGATTCCAAGCGGTGGTGGATGCGTTCCAGTTCTTTTTTGGCAGCCGAGTTGTTCGGGTTGAGTTGTAACACGGTGTTCAAATAACGGATGCGGTCGGTTGGTGTTTCTGCTACAGCGGCCATCCAAAGCCAGGCGCGCTCGTTTTCAGGGTCTTGGGCCAACACTTGTTCAAAGATCATACGTGCGTTGGGTTTATTGCCAGCGCGTGCAGTTTGTATGCCGAGTTGCAACAGGTCCTCAAGATTGGGTGTGTCGTTTGGGTTACGCACTTCGCTCATGCCATTGCCCCCGGGCAGCACCTGCCCTGCTGAGATACGAACTATCGGATATCGTTGCGTTTCTTCTCACTTGTTATAGTCGTGAAAATTGCGTCTGACAAGTCGCGATGCCGTGATTAGGGGGGGAAATACGCCAAAACCAGGAGCGAGTTTGCGCGTTGGAGGAAAACGAATGCCACTTACCCCGCCGAGACAAGCCGCTCCACATCGGGTGAAAAGCACTTCCGCCCCCCATCAGGAATACCTCCTGATCACCACCCCATCCGCCAAGATTGTTTGTTCCTAAAATAACTCACTGTTATACTCTATCAACAGAGCATCCCGATCCAACGTCGCCGAAATATGGCACGGGTTGCTCTGCAAGCTATCAGACATGTGGCAGCATTTCGCGCGTCCAAGATAGCTTTTAGCAGGTCGGTGGTCTATAACTTTTAGGAGATTGGTTATCATGGCAGATGGACAGAAGAAGGGTTTGGAAGGGGTCGTCATTGCCGATACGCGGCTCAGCCGTGTGCAAGGCGACATCGGTAAGCTCACCTATTGCGGCTATGACATCAACGATCTGGCCGAAAATGCTTCGTTTGAGGAAGTTGTCTACTTGTTGTGGCACATTCGCCTGCCCACCAAAGCCGAACTCGACGAATTCCACAATGCGCTGAACGCCGAAATGACGTTGCCGGACGCGGTGCTAGACGCGATGCGTGCCTTCCCCAAAGGGGCGCACCCGATGGGCGTGTTGCGCACGGCGGTTTCGCTGCTGGGTTTGCACGATCCTGAAGCGGAAGACAACAGCCCCGAGGCCAATCTGCGCAAAGCCACCAAGCTCACGGCCAAATTGCCGACCATCACCGCGGCTTGGGCACGTTTGCGCAAGGGCAAAGAGCCAGTCGCCCCGCGTTCGGATTTAGGGCTGGCCGCCAACTTCGTTTATATGCTCAACGACCGCGAACCGAAACAGGTCGAAGTTGACGCGATCAACGTCTACTTGGTGCTGCTGGCCGACCATGGCGTGAACGCCAGCACCTTCACCAGCCGCGTTGTCACCAGCACCGACAGCGATATGTACAGCGCCGTGACGGCGGCTATCGGCTCGCTGAAGGGGCCGAAGCACGGCGGCGCTAACGAGAAGGCGATGCGCATGTTCCAGGAAGTGGCGCAAGCCGAAAGCGTAGAAAAATGGTTCAAGGATGAGGTAAAGGGCAAAGGCCGTCGCATTATGGGCATCGGCCACCGCGTTTACAAAGCGCCCGACCCACGCGCCAAAATCCTTAAGAAGCACGCTCACGAGCTTTGCAAGCTCAACAACAATTGCGGGCTGTTGGAAGTGGCCGACAAGCTGGCCGAGCTGGCCGCCAACGACCCCTATTTCATCGAGCGCAAGCTCTTCCCGAACGTGGACTACTACAGCGCGATCGTCTTGGACGCGGCGGGCATCGAAACCGATATGATGACCCCGCTCTTTGCCATGTCGCGCATCGCGGGCTGGTCGGCGCACATTATTGAGCAATGGGCCGACAACCGCCTGATCCGTCCGCGCGCCCGCTACGTGGGGCCGGAAAATATGGAGTGGGTGCCGCTGGAAAAGCGCGGCTAATTGCTCCGATTTGACGTGTTGTACCAGGCGCGAGCACACGCTCGCGCCTGTTCTTTTCTACCTTCGCACGGCTGCCCATCCATGCCCTGTTTCTCGCCTCATACAGGCTCTCCAAAGCCGTTGATTACCCAAAAAGCCTGTTATAATGACGCCGCATCGCCCCGCCTAATCCGTTAGGAGCGCCCATGAACGTCGAACGCCTCGTGCGGCTCAGCCGTGAACTTTTGGGCTTGGAACTTAGCCCGGAGGTCCAACGCGCCTTCAGTCTTTACGCCGACCGCTTGTTGGAGTGGAACGCGCATACCAATCTCACCGCGATCACCGACCCTGAGGCCATCGAAATCCGCCACTTTCTGGACTCGCTTTCGGTGATGCGCGCGGTGCGTTTGACGCCCGGAATGC
>JALSSH010000190.1 GCA_026984385.1 Ardenticatenia bacterium
CACGCGAAATTTTCCTCACCACAAACGTATGGTGCTCAGCCAATCGAGCCACTCGGCGAACAACAACGCCTTGAGCGCCCCCAAGATATGCCAAGTGCGGTGCGGCAACGTCTTTTTTTGCGGCTGACGGTCCGCCCAGTGCACGATAAAGAGGGGCAAAAAACCCAACATAGCGACCAGAAAAAAGCCCCCAATATCCGTTCCGTAGCTTAGCAGCAACTCCCCACGTGCGTTCTCCTTTCTCTCTTAGCGCTGGCTGCGGCATTCCACGAGCAAGAAAGCTTGTGCGGGGAACGAGCCAACACCCACGTTTTGCTCCGCACATCAGTCGAGCGATGTTCCCCGCACAAACAGGCGCTTGCGAAAAGAACGACCGGCTATGCCCCAAAAACACAAACCGGAACGTGGCTTTGGATACGGCTTCCCACGTTCCGGCGTTGTTGGTGACCGGTATTTATGCGCGGAGTGTTTCTTATGGGCACACTCCGCCACGCTGGGATAGTCGTAACCGTACCCGTGAAGCGATCGAATGCGTTAATCCATTTGGGACACTATGCACAAAGCCTTTTTGCTCCTGAACACGTTGAATGGGAATTGTGAATGTATTTGGACTTCGTCTCAAGAGCGAGGCGGTCGCAAGGAACGCAAAACGCACATCGTCGCCATTGCGCATATTTGCCCATGCGTGCAGATGATCGTGCGAATGCGTGTGTGCGTTGTGTACCGTGAGCGGACTAACCATTGCGATAACTTTCTAGCGCGATTGTGCCTGTTTTTGCCCTATGTGCTGCTCGGGCGTAAACAGTGTAACATTATGAGTAGAAAAATGTCAATGGGTGCGCGCTTTTTCGTCGTCGTTTAGCCGAACGCGACGGGCAACTTCCCCGACGGTTGAAACTCGCCGAGCAGCGCGTCAACTGCCGCTTGCAACGAAGGTGCGCCGTCCCCCAACGTGCATAGCACCGTCCCCGCCTCCAGGGCGCCCGCGTCATACGGATTGCGCAAACAGAGCAGCACGCCGTGTTGCGCTTGGGCTAACCAGCGTGCGGCCAGCTCCTGTTGCGGAGGGGAAAGGTGGGCGTTGCGCGTGGCGACGATCAACACGTCGGCGCGCTCGGCCAGCGTGTCGGCGCGGGCGAGCGCTTCCTCGTCGGGCGCGCGGGACGGAAGCAAAACGCTCTGCAAGCGCGGCAAGCGTGCGCCGAGCAACGCCGCCAAGCCGCTTTGTCCGCCGCTTTCCAACACGTCCGAGTCCAGATGAGAGGCGAACTCGATCAGAGCGACGGCGCGCGCGTCATCCGCGCGCAGCGGCAGCACGTCATCCTCGGCGCGGAGCTGTACCAGGCCGGCGCGCGCCGCTCGCAGCGTGATCGCGCGGTGTTCGGGCGTGTGAACGCGGTCAAGGGCGGGCGGTTCGGTGACGGCGTAGCGTTCGGCCAGCGTTCGGACGCGCTCGACGGCGGCTTGGACGGTCTCGGCGGGCAAACGTCCCTCGTTCACGGCTTCGACCAGCGCCCGATAGGCTTCTTCTTGGCGCTCGCGTGTGTGAGAAATCAGGATCACGTCGGCGCCTGCTTGTGCGGCGAGCAAGGCGGACTGCGCGGAACTGTAGCGGCGGGTGATCGCGCCCATCTCCATGCAATCCGTGACCACCACGCCGCCAAAGCCGAGTTCCTGACGCAACAAGCCGCTGATCACGCGGTGGGAAAGGGTCGAAGGATGCTCGGGGTCGAGCGCGCGGAACTGCACATGCGCGATCATCACGGCGGCCAGCCCCGCTTGGATCGCGGCGCGGTACGGCACGAGATCGGTGGTGCGCATATCCTCCAACGGCGTTTCGACGCTGGGTAGATCAACGTGCGGGTCAACGGGCGATTGCACCTTGCCCGGGAAGTGCTTGGCCGTCGCGGCCACGCCCGCGCTTTGGAAGCCGCGCACCTGTGCCGCGCCCAGACGCGCCACCAGCTCGGGAGCGTCCCCATAGGCACGCACGCCCACCGAGGGGTTGTGGATGTTGCTGGGATGGGCCAGGTCTAGCACGGGCGCGAAGTTCCAATTGATCCCCACCGCGCGCATCTCCGCGCCGAGCACACCCGCGACCTGCTCGGCGAGTTGTTCCGAACCCGTCGCGCCAAGCGCCATAGCGCCCGGGGCCTCGGTGAAGCCTTCACGCAAGCGGGCCACGATCCCGCCTTCCTGATCGATGGCGATCAGGATAGGATAGGGGGCGGCCTCGTGGCAAGCCTGAGTCAGCTCGGCCAGTTGGCTCGGGCTGGCGACGTTACGGGCAAACAAGATCAAACCACCCACACGGCCCTCGGCCAGCCATTGGAGGATGTGGGGCGGGGGTTCGAAGCCGGCAAAGCCAACCATAAGCATCCGACCGACGGTTTCTTGGGGAAGTGGCATCGTGTGAACAACCTCCGTGTTGCGATACGGCGAAAGTGTTGGATAGTATAAACCAACTTGGCCGGTTGGGGACGTGTGCGCGGGTTGCCGCCGCGCAGCGGCGGCGCGGCGAGCTGCGCTCGCCGCATAGGGGCGCGCCGCCCGCCCCGCGCTCCGCGCGGCGCAAAGCGGCTCCGCCGCTTTGGTGCGCCGTAAGGCGCACGGCGGCGCGCCCCCGCGACGGCGAACGTTCGAGAGCATCCAAACGCTTGGCGGCAGAAGAGGAGATGAGCGGACCATGCACGTAACGGCGCGCGAGCTAGTTTTACGCCTGGCGAACCCCTTCACGCTGGCTTACGGCACGAGCACGGCGCGGCATAACGTGCTCGTGCGCGTGGAACACGAGGGCGCGTTCGGCTTGGGCGAGGCGGCGATTGTGCCGTATTACGGCCACTCGACGGAGCAGATCATCACGGCGCTAGACGGGTTGGGCTTAGAAGGCGATCCGCTGCTGTTGGAAGACGCGCTGGACGCACTGCCGCCCGATCTGCCAGCAGTGGCGCGGGCGGCCCTGGATATGGCGCTGCACGATCTGTGGGGCAAGCGTCTGGAGCAACCGCTCTATCGGCTCTGGGGACTGAACCCCGCCCGTGCGCCGCGCAGCTCGTTTACTGTGGCGATGGCGGCAGACGACGGCGCGTATCGCGCGCAACTGCGCGCGGCGGCGGAGCGCTACCCCCTGCTCAAGCTCAAGTTGGGCGCGGGCGACTGGCGCGCAGATTTGCGTTTGGTGCAGATCGCGCGCGAAAGCGTGCCCGCCGCGCTGTGTGTGGACGCCAACGGCGCGTGGAGCGCTCAAGAGGCGGCGGAGGCCATTCCGCGCCTGGCGGAGCTGGGCGTGCTT
>JALSSH010000191.1 GCA_026984385.1 Ardenticatenia bacterium
CTCAAATTCGATCACCAAGTCCACGTCGCTGGTCTCGGTGGCTTGCCCCGCCGCAAACGACCCGAAAATGCCGATCCGCTTCACGCCATAACGTGCCGCCAAGATCGGATAGTGCTCGCGTAAACGCGCGACAAGCTGCGCTTTCGTTAACATGCGTCGCTCTCCTATGGGCGCTGTCTAAATCTTTACCGCGTTTACGCCTTCCATCACGTGCATCCAGCCGTATTCCAACGCCCGTCTCGCCACACTCCCATCAGCCACCTGTCCACTTTTTGCTGATCAGGGGATATTAGCAGTGAGCGCCGCTCCAACATCTGCGCCAACACCAGCACACCCGCCGACGGCGCGTTTGCGGCTCGCTGGACACCCCGCCTTGTTTTTGGGGCCGCATTATGTTTTTTGGGCGTTGCGCTGCACGGTCAACACCCGCGCGATCTCGCGCTCGGTCAGCGGGCGGGGCGGCGTGACCACGTAGTAGCCGTTGGCCCACAGCGGCGCTTCTCCCAGCTCTGACCAGGCTTCGCGCACACGCTCGGTGCTGTGCCCCACGATCTGCGTGATGGCTGTGTCCGGCGATAAATTCTCCGGCACGCCCAGCGTCATCACCACATAGTCCGCCTGCACGTCCACGTCTTGCGCCTCCCAGCCCGCCTCTGCCGCGATCTCCGGCAGCCAAGCGCTCAGCGCTTCGGCCAGCTCGTCGCGCAGCTCCACGCGCGGATCGTCGGGGATCAGCAGCACGGTATACCCGACGAGAGGCGTAGCCTCTTCGTCGGCTGGGGGCGGGGGGGCGGGCTGTGCGGCGGCCATCTCGCGCAAGCCCGAGGGCGGCTTGAGCGCGGTCGGGCGGCTGGGTTGTGTGCGGGCGGCGGGCGCTTCCGGCACGAGCGCCAACGCCTCTTGCAAGCGCCGCGCCTGTTTGCGGATCGCCCCGAGCGCGGTGTCGCGGTGAAAAGCCATGCTCAACGTGAAGCCTTCTTCCACGCGCAAGCTGTAGAGCAAAACTTCGCCGATCTCGGCCAGCGCCACATAGCGCATCAGCGCGCCGCTTTCCAGATCGCTATGCGCCCAGGCTTCGCGCACCGCCGCGAAAAGCGCGTTCACGCTCTCCTCGTCCAAATGTCCCGCGCTGGCGACAAGCTCCTCGCCGCGCATAAGCAGCGTGGCCTGGGCGGAGCTTTCCAGCGCGTATTGGGTGAGCTGGACGGCAATTTGGGCGGCTTCGGTTTCTTCTTCGCGCTCGTCTTCTTCCGCAGCCGCCGCCTCAATGCGCTGCGTGGCTTCGTCCAGCGGCATAGGGATCAAGTGCTCGTCGTCCGGCGGGAAGGGCGGCGGTGTTTCTTCCGGCAAGGTGGGGGGCGGGGGCGCTTGCTGACGCACGCCCTCGTAAAAAGCCTCGGCGATGGCCTCTTCGTCCACGTCCGAAGGGCTTTCGGGCGCTTCCGGCAGGGGGAGCAAATCCTCATCCGGCGTGGTGATCGGCACGGTGTCTTCCGTTTGCGGCGAGCGCTCCTCGATCTCGGCGCGCACAGCCGCCGAGGGGCGCGTGTCGCCTTCGTAGAGGGGCGGCTCGTCGGGGGGGCTGTCGCGGCGCACGCCTTCGCTGCGGTCGAAAAAGGCTTGCAAATTGTCCGCGCCGCTGAGTTCGCCTTCGTGTTGCCAAGAGGGTAACGGCTTGAGCTTGGGGCGTTGGGCTTGAGCCAGCGGGAGCTGCTCCTCGATCTGGCGCAACAGCGCGTCGAGCGAAAAGTCCTCGTCGTCCGCGCCGCTGACCGCGCTCAGCGCGGCGGTGGCGGGTGAGACGCCGTCCTCGTCCGCGCCGTCGGGGGGTGGCTCGGTTTCGAGCGTGGGCGGGGCGAGGGCTTCGCCTTGCTCATCGGCGGCCTCGTGCATCCAGGCGGGCGCGTCGTCCGGCTGCATGGCCTCCGGCGCGATGCGGTCTGTGGTGGGCGGCTTGCGGAGGGGGGCGCTGTCATCGGTCGGCTCTTCAAAAGCCGCCTCGTCGATTTCCTCACCGGCCAGCGCCGCCAACACGCCCTGGAAGGAGGGGTCGAAAAGGTCCTCGATGGCCTCGCCGATGGTGGTGTCTTCCAGATCGGGGTCGACTTGCACCTCTCCGTCCGCGTGCGGAGACGTGCCCTTGCGCAGCGCTTCCAGCACATAGCCGAGCGTGTCGTCCGGCGAAAGGGGCGGCTCTTCGATGGGCGGTTGGATATCGGCGGCGATCTCGTTGAGCAAGTCCTCCAACCGACGGCGGCGCGCGCTCGGCTCTTCCGGCAAGCGCATCGAATCTACCAGCTCGCGGAACTGCTGGTCGTGAGGGGAGCGCGGCGCTTCTTCCGTCGGGGACTGGGCGACGGCGTCTAACACCTCGCCGAAGTCCGTATGAAGATCGGTCGGGTCGGTTGCCAGAAACTGGCGCACGCCCTCCAAATCTTGCGGGGGCACGGACGGCGTGTCGTCCGGCGCACGAGGCGGCTCGTCGTCACGTGGGGCGAGTGGGTGCGTTTCGCGGCGGCGTTGCGCGGCCCAACGTGCGCGCTCGGCCTCGTCCAGCACGTCGGTTTCGGCCAACTGGCGCGTCTCGGGTGGCTCTTCCCAGCCCAAGAGCGCGGTCTCGCGCTCGTCCTGAGCGTGGGGGGAGGGTTGGGCTTCTTCCCAGGCTTCCAGCTCGTCCAGAATATCGCCGAGTTTGGCGCGCTCTACCGCGTCCAAAAGCTCGGTGGGCGAGGCGGGGGGAGATGAGGGGGCGTCACGCACCAGCTCGCGCAGCTCCGGCGGCATCTGCGGCGGGGAAAACTCGTCGCTGGGCGGCGGCGCGGCTTGGCGTTGGAGCATATTCCGCAGACGCGGGAGCAGATCGCGCGCGCTATACGGCTTGCGCAGCACGTCTTGGATGGGCAGCGCGCTGATTTCGTCGAACTGGGTTTCGTCGCTCAGCGTGACCAGGATCGGCAGCGTGGGCTGGAGCGCGCGCAAATGGCGCACGGCCTCGGCGACGCTGGCTTGGGGCAGCGCGAAATCGATCACGGCGGCGTCCACCTGGCCGGTGCGCAAGGCTTCCTCGGCAGCGCTGAGGTTGGCGGCCAGCGTCGCGCGGAACTCGCCCCCTTCTTCTAACGCCGCTTTCAGCCGCACCAAAAAGGAAATGTTCGCGTCCGTGAGTAGAACTGTGCTCATACGTGCCCCACCCTTAACCCAAAACCGGCAAGTTCATACACGGCCCTTCCAGTTGCAACCACTGGGACTTGTTGATCACCCAAACTTGTTGGCCGTTGAGCACCCG
>JALSSH010000192.1 GCA_026984385.1 Ardenticatenia bacterium
GGCCATCATCTGGTTGCGCCCGATCAGGCGTAACATAGCGTCCATTGCGGCTGAGACTTGCTCCGGCACGTGGTCGCCGGTGATCAGCTCGCGCCAGGTTTGCTCGGCGATAGCGCCCCAGTGCCACGTGTCCTCGAAAGCCGTGATCTGCGCTTCGCTGTCGCGCCCGCTCTCGTCCCGAAAAAGCACGTTATAGCTGCGGTTGCTGTTGAAGGGCGGGTCTAAATAGATCAGGTCAACAGACTCATCGGGGATGTATTCCTGCAAAATATCGAGGTTGTCGCCGTAAAATAACGTGTTGCGCGTGATGGGTTGGCTCATAGCTGTTTTTCCTGCTATCGTGGCCGCGTTTGCGCTATTATACACCACGCCTTGAGATATGCGAACATTTGTGTTCCACAACGAAAAACGCCCCGCCTGAACTTCGGGCGGGGCGTGCAGATCGGGAGAGTGCGCAGCGTTTAGTTGCTGCTGGTGGCGATCAACGTGTAGTTGACATAGCCGCTGCCCGAAGGGAACTTCACGTAGTAGTATTGCGTGTCGCTGTCATAGGTGAAAAAGCGCGTTGTCGAACCGCCACACGTCAACCCGGGCGCGTTCGGGTTCGTGCCCCAACGCACATACTCCGAACCCGCGCCGTTGCAAACCAGCGTGAAGGTCACGTTGCGGGTTTGGTTGCCCACCCCCTGGTTGAGGTCAATCGTGACGTAGATACGGTCTTCCGTGTCCCCGTTCGGGGCGGAAATGACTTCCTGAAACTGGCTTGTGCCGTCGCGATTGACGTTGAAAGTATGGGAGCTGGCGTCCGGCGGGGCGACGGGCGCGCTGGTCGTCGCAGTGGGCGGGGGCGGGCTGGTCGGCGACGAGCCACCACCGCCACCGCTCGGCGGGTTGGTCGGGGACGGCGAACCGCTCCCGCCACCGCTCGGCGGGCTGGTGGGCGGCGCGACCACCACAGGCGGCGCGGGGTAATTGGCGACGGTCAGCGCGCTGCAATCGCCGCGCTCTTCGGTCGCGCTAACAAACATCGCCACCCAGACCATTTGCCCGTTGTAGTTCACCTGATACCAACTGCGATCCCCGTTGTGGCCGCTGACGTTGAGCGTCGTTCCGGCGGGCACTTGGGCCACCGGCGGGGCGTAGTTGGTGCCCGGACCGCTGCGCGCATTCACCGCACCGCCAAAATAGACTTGGCAGACGCCCGTAGTGTTGGAGGGCGGGCTGCCGTTGCCCATGCCGTTTGTGCCGTCCGGCAAGCCGACGGTAGAGGGCATCGCGTCGCCTGAAGCCCACACAATGCGCACTTGCTGGGCCACGTCCGCAGGCTCAAAGGAAAGCACAAAACTTTCGCCCTGGGGCAAGCCCAACGTCAGATCGGCGATCATGTTCGGGTTCAGACTGAGCACCTCCGCGCCGTCCGAGCTGCGGGTGAGCACCAGGCGCGGCAACGTTTCTGCCTCGCGCGTTGCCAGTGTGCTCAGCGCTAACGTGCTGGGGGCGGTGGGGTCGTCGGGCGTCAGACTGAAGCGTAGCGGCGCTGCGCCGACATCGGCCAGCGTCTCGCCCATCGCCAGGGGAACGGGAGCGGCGCTGTTGACCTGGATCAGCATCTGCCCGCTGCCGCTGGTGGCTTGCAACGTCAGCGTGTAGCGCCCGCCCTCGGCGAGATCGAGCGCCAGAAGCACGTTGCCGTCCGCCTGGCGTTCCAAGCCGATCGGCGCGCTATCCGGCCCGATCAACACGGCGGTATATTCGAACTCGGCCAGCCGCGAAAGCACGATCTCCACCGTATCACCGGCCAGCGCGTCAAAGGCGCGGTTGACGGTGACGTTGGGCTGCAAGGTGACGATCTCCGGCTCGTTGAAGCGCAACGTCGGCGTGCCTTCTTGGGCGCGGGCGGTCGGCGCGAAGCTTAAAATGCTTGTGCCCAGCGCGGCGACTAGCAGCGCGACGAGCAAAGCTCGGGACATGGTTTTCATGTTTTTCTCCTTGGGGTAGGGAACAAAAGCCGTGCCGGTTGTAGCGGTTTTGAGGGCACAGCATGATCGGAGTGTAAGGGAAATGGCGTGTTTTTACAAGTTAATCTCATAAAAATATAGTTAATTAGATACTTCAGAGGCAAAAGACGGCAAAAAGCCCCGTCAACCGCTGACGGGGCTTGGTTAATCTGTTTTTTTGCGGCGCGCTATTCAGCCGCTGGGGTTAGTGCGTCGTAAATGCCTTCTTCTAGGGGGAGCGGCGTCACTTCCGGCAGCGTGAAATTTTCGTCGCGCATCAGCGGCGAAACGTCGCGCGGTAGCGGCTCTTGGGGTGTGTAGTCTACCCAATCGCCGTAGTCTTCCACATAGTCCGGATCGTCCATGCGCTCCTCCACCCAGCTCAGGAAATAGTCTTCGCGCAGCTTTTCGATATCTTGCGGAGAAAGCACGTCCACCACCTGTTCGCCCACGCGCCCCACATAAAAGCCCTGCGGGATCAACACCGGCCCGACGATCTCCCCGGGCTTGGCGTTGAAAATGACGCGCAACAGCGAGTCGGGCAAATTGGGATCGCCGCGCCGCAGCACGCGAGAATCGTCCGTGTTGGTCGTGTCGTAGCCCAAGTCCGCCGCGATGGTGTTCAGCGGCTCACCTGCGGCCAGCCGCTGGGCGATCTGTTGCGCTTCTTCTTCGCTCTCTACGATGATGTCCTGCATCTTCACGCCGACGACGGCCTCGTGCTCGGTGTCTATAGGCGCTTCTTGGCCGATCAAGAACTTGAGCTGATCGTAGTAGGTTTGGGCGCGGATGATGCGGCGGAACTGTTCTTCGCTCATGCCCGCGTAGGTTTGGATGCCCTGGATAAACTCGTCATAGCGGGCTTGGAACTCGGGCGGGAGCTGGCCGTTTTCGTCCACCTGCAACCCCAGCCAGTGGGCGATGGTGGCGTCGAATTTATAAGGGTCCACTTCCAGCCCACGCTTTTTGGCTTCTTGCTCGGCGATGCTCTCGATCACCATCAGACGCTGGCTTTGCTTGCCGAAGCTGTAACTATCTGCCAGCGTGGTGAAAAGCGAGGCCAAGTACGTGTTTTCCTGGCGCGTGAGGTCGAAAAGCTCGCGCGTGCCGTACTTTTCCGCCAACTTCACAATCGGGTAAAGCAAGCGGTAGCGGTCAAAACGCACACGTTGCCGATACTCGTCCAGCGTGATCTCGTCTGCGCCCACGCGCGTAATCACGCGCTCCCCGTCGTAGTCGGGCGGGTCGGTGGGGCGGTGATAGGGCGTGCTGGTGGCGGTGGGGGTA
>JALSSH010000193.1 GCA_026984385.1 Ardenticatenia bacterium
TTCGCGCACCGAATCGATGACCTTGCTCCGCGCCATCGGCATCATGTTGGAGCAGGAAGACCCGGAGCTGATCCCGCGCCAGATCGTCAAGGCGATTGCCGAAATCCTCAAGGCGGACATCGTGGCGCTGGTGGTGGTGGAAGGAGAGCAATGGGCGGATATGGTCGCCGCCTACGACCTGATCCAAGAGCGGCTCATCCCCGGGCTGGCGTTGAATTTGGAGGAGCAGCCCACCTTGCTCAACGCGGTGGAGCGCATGACCCAACGCCCGCTGTTGCTGGATCGCAACATGGACGAGCTGTTGGACTTTTACGCGCGCTTGGATATCGCCCAGCTCGGCCCCGCCTACATCCAACCGCTGGTGCGTTCGCGGGAAGTGGTCGGTGTGGTGATCGTCGGCTTGCCTTACACCAACCGCCCCCTGACCGACCACGAAACCTCGCTGCTCGAAGGGCTGTCGCCGGTGGCGGCGCGGCTGTTTTCGCTCAGTCGGGCGGCGTTGCGCGCGCGTGCGGAGTCCGAAGACCGCGCCTTGCAAACGTTGGTGGAAGAGGGCGCTACCCAGCCCCCCGATCAGCAAACCGCGCTGGCCGTCCGCCAAGAGATGCAGGCCAGCTTGGAGCTGGCT
Source organism: Ardenticatenia bacterium (assembly GCA_026984385.1). GTDB lineage: Bacteria > Chloroflexota > Anaerolineae > Aggregatilineales > Aggregatilineaceae > JALSSH01. Next base: position 629 of record JALSSH010000193.1, read on the forward strand.
CAAGAGCAGATCGCCGAGCTGAGCCGCATGGTGCGCGAGTTGCAAGTGGAGCTGGACTTTGAGCGCAGCCGCTTGGCCCAACTGCTTTCCGACGGCGACGAGGCCATGACCATCACGCAGCGGATCGAAGTGCTTTCCAAGGAGCGGCAGGAACTCGCCGCCGAACGTGAGCGGCTGGCGAAGGCTTTGCAAGAGGCCCAGACGGCCCTGGTCAGCGCCACCGGCACGGGCGACGAGAGCGTTTATACCTCGATGGTCGAGGCGTTGCGCCGCGAGCGCGACGAGTTGGAAGCACAGAAAAACAAGCTCGAACGCCAGCTCCAAGAAATCCGTGAGGCGCGCGAAGCTGCCGTTCCGGGCGCGTTGCGGGAGATGCTCGAAGAGCTGAGCGAAGACAAGGCGCGTTTGGCCGCCGAACGGGACACGCTCAAGGCGGATTTGGAAAGCGTCCAAGAGCAATTGCGCGCGCTGGGCATTGAGGGCGGCGTTTCGGCCATTGCCAAGACGCTGGCGCAACTGACCGAGGAGCGTAGCTACTATAAGGCGCAAGCCGAGAAGATCGCCGCCGAGCGCGATTTGCTGTTGGCCGAGCGCCGCAAGCTGGAAGATCAGCTCCAGCGGGAAGCGGAACGCGAGGCGCAGATCGCGGCGTTGGAGGCGGACTTGCGCCGCTTGGCGACCGACCGTGAGGCGCTGGTCAAGCAACGTGACACGCTCCGCGCCGAGCGCGACGAGCTGCTCAAGGCGCGCGAGCAGTGGTACGACCAGCGCACACGCCTTATCGCTGAGGCGACCGTGCTCCAAACCGAGATGGACGACGCGCTCTTTGATCTGAACCGCGCCAACGCCGAAAAGAAAAAGCTCAGCGAGCGGCTGAGCGCGTTGGAGGCCGAGCGCGACCGTTTGCGCGCCGAAGTCACCGCGCTGAAAACCGAGCGCGATCAGTTGCTCGCGCGCGCGGAAGGCGACCGCGAGCTGTTGGCCCAGCTCGGCGCGGACGGCGTGGGCGCGCTCCAGCAGATGATCGAAGAGCTGACGCGCGAGCGCGAAGCGACCGAGCGCGAGTTGGCGCGCACCCGTCAGAAGTTGGAACAGCTCGCCCATCAGTCCGACCGTTTGCCCGCCGAAGCCACCCAACATACCCAGCCGGTCGCCCCCGCCAACGCGGACGTGGTGCTTTCAATAGCGCAGGAGCTGCGCACGCCGGTTAGCTCGATCATGGGCTATACCGAGTTGCTGCTCAACGAGTCGGTGGGCATTTTGGGCGCGTTGCAGCGCCAGTTTTTGGAGCGCGTGCAGGCGAACTTGGAGCGGCTCACCCAGTTGATCAACGACCTGGTCAAGCTCACCCAACTGGATAGCGAGGATTTCCGCTTGCAACCTGTGACAGTGGACATGCTGAGCGTGATCGAGGACGCGATCACGACGGCGAGCGCGCGCTTCCGCGAAAAAAATATCACGCTGCAAATGGACCTCACCGACGAGCTGCCGCCTGTGCAAGCCGACCCCGACGCGATGCAGCAGGTGCTTTTGCAACTGCTTTCCAACGCCTATTTGGCTTCCCCGACCGACAGCACGGTGTTGATCTCGGCGCGCGAGGTGCGGCGCTTTCCCCCGCCGGTCACCGATGAGGAAGGGCAACACCCGCCGCCGTTGGATGGCGTGCTGGTCTCGATCACGGATCAGGGCGGGGGGGTGGCCCCGGAGGACCAACCGCGCGTTTTTGGGCGGCTTTACCGTGCCGAAAATCCGCTCATCGCGGGCATCGGAGATAGCGGGGTGGGGCTTTCGGTCGCCAAGACGTTGGTCGAGGCGCACGGCGGCGCGATCTGGTTGGAAAGCGTGCCCGGCAAGGGAAGCACCTTTCATTTTATCGTCCCGTTGGCTGCCGAAACGTCCGCAGCAAAGGAGGCGTGATCCCCGATGCGAAGTCAACGCGACCGTAGCAGCGAGTTGATCGTCGCCCTGGCCGTGATGGGCACGTTGGCGTTGGGGTTGGCGTTCGGCATCATCTTGACGCTCAGCTCGCAGGTGGACGAGGCCGCCGCCCCGAGCGTCACTGCCGCAACTACCGCTGCCGCTGCTGTGCCCAGCGCCACGCCGAGCGCGCGTCCTTCCGCCACTGCCACACGTGCGCCCAGCGATACGCCGCGTCCCACACGTACTCCGCGCGCCACCGACACGGCCACACACACGCGCACGCTCCCGCCGACCGACACGCCGAGGGAGAGGCCCAGCGCCACGCGCACGTCCCGCCCCCGATTGACGGCTACTGAAGCGGAAGTGGTGCGCTCTGTGACGAAGACGCGCACGCCGCGCCCTTCGGTCACGTGGACGCTCAGCGCCACCCGCACGCCAAGCGCCACCCACACACCCCGTCCCTCGGCCACATTCACGCCGAGCGTCACGCGCACGCCGCGCCCTTCGGCCACATGGACGCCCAGCGCCACGCTCACGCCGACGCGCACCGATACGCCGAGTGTGACCCCAAGCCGCACGCCGCGCCCGACTCATACGCCGAGCGTCACGCGCACGCCGCGCCCTTCGGCTACGTGGACGCCCAGCCCAAGCGCAACCCCGAGCGCGACGCTCACCTTTACGCCGTATCCCACGCTGACCCCGAGCATTACGCCTTTCGGCGGGGAGCAGACA
>JALSSH010000194.1 GCA_026984385.1 Ardenticatenia bacterium
CATCCCGCCGCTAAGCGCCGTCACAATCAGCCAAAGCCAGGTGTATTGATCGGTGCTGGAACGGTCAAAGTGCCCGGCCATGAAGACCACAAACGTCGCGGCGACCAGCGCCAGCATGTGCGCGTGAAAGTCGGTGCGCCGTTGCAGCAACACGACCAGCGCCACCCCCCACAAAAAGGCGGCGGCCATCCATCCCGCGACGAAATAAAGCGCAAAATCCAAGTAGGGCACGTTCACCAAACGGATCACCATGCCGCACTGCCACAAATTCACCGCGTCTTCAACTTCGGTGCACGTGGCGCCGAGGGGCTTTCCTGGATTTTTGACGTAGTCGCGGCGGAAGCTGATCGGGACACGGTCGCCCGCTTCGTGCGCTGCTAAAATGGCGTTGAAGCGATCCAGCCGCTCGTCAACGGGGAGCCTATCTAGCGGCTCGCCGTCCAGGCGCACGATGCGGTCGCCCGGGGCCAAGCCCTGATAAAGCCCGGGCCAACGCTGGCCGGTCAACGAGTGGGCGTTGCTCACTTCCAGCGCGCGCGTGGGCAAAAAGCCCAAGAAGGGTTGTTTGTACCAACCCACCGCTGCCACAAGATAGAGCGCCAGCATCACGCCCGCCAAAGCTAGGGCGGCCATCGCCAACAACGCTGTGAGCGCAAAAGAAGATGTGCGAGAAAGGGGTTGGGAAGCCGTTGCTTGCATCGGTTTTGCTCCGACCGCGCCATGATGTGCCTTTTTGGAAATTCTGCCCGCATTGTATCACACATTGCGCGGATCGGCAGGCGCGGAGGCGGGAGAGACCGGCGCTTATCCATACAAAAATCGCCAGGCAGGGTTGAGCGAGCCGGTCTCGCTTAGCACTGATAGGCCCTGACCGCACGGCAAGAGTCATCGACATGGCAGAACAGTTCGAGTAAACTCATAGGAGGATACCTTTCTCTTTTGGGTTTATCTCCCTGAAAGTTTACCGCTTTCTACGAAAGGTATTCCTTTTTTATCCCGAACTCAGGTATTGGAAGAAAAGCCATGAAAGAACTTAAAATCGCTGTAGTGGGCGGTGGGAGCACCTACACGCCCGAACTGATAGACGGCTTCGTGCGTTATTACGACGAGTTGCCGATCCGCGAGATCGTGCTGCAAGATATTAGCACCGAGCGGCTGGATGTGGTCGGTGGGTTGGCTCGGCGTATGGTGGCGGAGCGCGGCATTCCGCTGACGCTCACCACCGACCGCGCCGAAGCGCTGACCGAGGCGGACTTTGTGCTAACGCAATTGCGCGTTGGCGGCATGGCCGCGCGTGCCCTGGACGAGCGTCTCCCGCTCAAGCATGGCGTTATCGGGCAAGAGACGACCGGCCCGGGTGGGTTCGCCAAGGCACTGCGCACCGTGCCGGTCATGTTGGAGATCGCCCGCGATGTGGAGCGTTACGCGCCCCGCGCGTGGATGATTAACTTCACCAACCCCTCCGGCCTGATCACCCAAGCCTTGCTGAACTATAGCCGTGTGCGCGCCATCGGGCTTTGCAATGTGCCGGTCAACATGCAGCGCAACATCGCGCACGCGCTGGGCGTAGAGCCAAAGCGTGTGGAGCTGGACTATATCGGCCTCAATCATCTGAGCTGGGTGCGGCATGTGTGGCTGGACGGCGAGGACGTGACCGAGCGCGTTTTGGCAAATCCCGAAGTGCAAGCCGAATACCCCCTAGACGCCGACTTGTTGCGCAAAATGGGGATGCTGCTCAACTACTATTTGCGCTACTACGTCCACACAGACCGCGTGGTGGCCGAAGAACAAGCCGCCGAACGCACCCGCGCCGAATACCTTATGGAGCTGGAAGCGCAATTGCTGGAGATGTACCGCGACCCGTCGCTGCGCGAAAAGCCCGAGTTGTTGGAAAAGCGCGGCGGCGCGTACTACTCGACGGCGGCGGTCGAGCTGATCCGCGCCATCGCCCAAGATCGCCGCGAGGTGCACATCGTCAACGTGCACAACAGCGGCGCGTTGCCGGATTTGCCGCCGCAAAGCGTGGTGGAGGTGCCCGCTGTGGTCGGGGCGACGGGCGCCAAGCCGCTGACGTGCGGGCGTGTGCCGCCGATCATTCGCGGGCTGTTGGGGGCGGTGGACGCTTACGAAGAGCTGACGATCCAGGCGGCTGTGAGCGGTGACGAAGACTTAGCGCAATTGGCGCTCTTGAGCCATCCACTCGTGCCTTCCTGGGACGTGGCGAAAGCGTTGTGGGAAGAGATCAAGACCGCCCATCGGCAATATCTGCCGCAATTCAAGTAGGGAGAAACGAGCGCGCGCATGAGCCAAGAGGTCTTTTTGGGCGTAGACGGGGGCAACTCCAAGACCGAGGCGCTGGCGATCACTGCAAGCGGGCAGGTGGTGGGCTTTGGGCGCAGCGGTGGCTCGAACTACCAGGGCGTGGGCATCCCAAAAGCGCTTGCCACCATTCGCCAAGCGGTTGAGCAGGCGTTAGGCCGACGTAAAGCGCGCTGGGGGGCTTTTTGTTTGGCGGGGGCCGACACGCCCGCCGATTTCGCCGTCCTAGAGCCTGCGCTGGCCGACTTGCCGCACTGCGAACATAGCGCCGTTTACAACGACTTGCGCGCGGTGATGCGCGCGGGCAGCACCCGTCCGTATGGCGTGGCGATCGTTTGCGGCAGCGGTTTTAACGCCGGTGGGGTGGGGGCGGACGGGCGAGAGTTCCGTTTGCCCGCGCTGGGCGCTTGGACGGGCGACCGTGCGGGCGGGTGCAATTTGGGGGCGGCAACCATAGGCGCGGCCTTCCGCGCTTGGGACGGGCGCGGCGCGCCAACCCGTTTGCAGGCCGACGTGTTGCGTCATTTTGACGCGCCCGATATGGAAACGTTGGCCGAGCGCATCGTGCGGAAGCGCATTCGCTGGCAAGATGTGTGCGGGCTGGCCCCGCTGGCGTTTCGTGCGGCGGCGGCTGATGATCCGGTCGCGCAAGGCCTCATCCGCGAAATGGGGCAAGAGCTGGGCATCTCGATTCTGGCCGTTGCGCGCCGTTTGGAGCTGCTCGACGTGCCGTGTGAGGCGGCTTTGGGCGGCAGTGTGTTTTACGGGGAAGGAGAGTTGCTGCTAGAAACCATCCGAGAGACGCTGCTCCCCACCGCGCCGCATATCACGCTCGAACGGCTGGACGTGCGTCCGGTGGTGGGAGCGGCGCTTTTGGCGATGGACCGCGCGGGCTTGCGCAGAGATGCTGCCTGGTTGCGTGCACTCTATGCGGCGCTGCCCGCCTCGCTTGTT
>JALSSH010000195.1 GCA_026984385.1 Ardenticatenia bacterium
GAGCGTGTGGGCGATGTTGTGTAGCGCTTCGGCCAGCGCGCGTTGTTTACGCTCGGCGGTGAAGAGCCGCGCGTTGTGGATGGCGATGGCGATTTGGGCGGCCAGCGTGGTTTGGATTTGCACGTCAGCCTCGTTGAAGCGGTTGGCGGTGCGCGCTTGGACGTTGAGCACCCCCAGCAGCGTTTCGCCTACGATCATCGGCAAGGCTAACGAGGAGCGGGTGTGCGGCAATTTGGGGTTCGGCAAAAATTCTTCCGTTTCCAACACATCGTTGACCACTTGCACCGTGCGAGTGCGGGCGGCGCGGGCGATCAGGCTGTGAGGATTTTGGATCGCGATGGTGAACTTCTGCGCGACTCCGTCATGTCCTGCTTTGCCCGTGCCCGCCGCCAAGCGCAGATGTTCGCCACCTTCTGAGAGCAGGAAAATTTGCACGTGATACAAATTAAAATTAGCGCTGATCAGCTCGCAAACCGTCCAGAGTAGTTGTTCCGCGTCTAAGATGGTGGTGATCTGGCGGCTGACTTCGGCTACCGTTGCGAGCGCGGTGGCGCGGGCGCGCGTTTGGGCTAACAACTGTTCGCGTTCCAGCTCGGCTTGTTTGCGTGCGGTGATGTCGCTGAGCACGCCGTAGATGGTCACCGAGCCGTCTTCGTGGCGAGAAGCGTAAGCGCTATCGCGTACCCAGCGTGTCTCCTCGTTGGCCGTGATGATGCGATATTCCGTTTCGCCCATTTGCTCGGTGACTACCGAGGACAACACATGAAGCCGATTGCGGTCTTCTGGATGCACAATCTCGCGCCAAAAGCGCCAGTCGGCTTGGAAGCGGCTGTGCGGGTAGTCGGTGAGCGTGGCGATAGTGGGCGAGGGAATGGAATGCGAAATGACGTGCCCTTGCGGGTCAAGTTCCAGTGTATAGACGACATCGGAGATCGAGGTCAGCACGCGCTGCAATTGCAATTGGCTGGTTGCCAGAGAGCGGTGGGCTTTTTGTAAGGAAAGCAACATCGCGTTGATGGCCCGGGCCAACTCGGCCAGCTCGTCGCCCCCTTCCACCGGCAGAAGATGGCGTGGGTCTTGCTGTTCGCCGACGTTTTGCACGGCACGGTTGAGCCGCAGTAAACGCGCCACCACTTGACGGTCCAGCAAAAAGCCGGTGACCATGACGAAAAACAAACCGGAAAGCGTTTGGCTGAGCATGAAGAGCCGCAACGCTGTTCGCCCCTGGCGGTAAGCGTCACGGGGCACAGAAACGCGCAAGATCAACAAGGGATTGCCCAGCACGTCGTCCAGCAACGCATAGCCCGCGTTGGTCGCGTCGTTCAGCTCTTGGACAAAAAACGGCTCTTCCGGCGTCAAATGTAAGCTGGCGTCCCAGAAGTCCGTCGGTAGATCGGGGTTATCCAGATAGTGCATATCTACCGTCAAGACGGTGATATCGGAAAGCCGAGCGATCGCCTCGTCGTCCAAATAGCGCCCCATCAGCAAAAAACCTACCGGCTTGGAGTCCTTGTCTTGTTGGACGGTGCGCAAGGAAAGCAACATCGGCCCGCAAGGGGTCGTTGCCAGCCCTGTGACGGATTTGGAACTGTTGAGGATGGACTCAAAATAAGACGCCTGCTGGTCAAAGGTGAGGTAGATAGCGAGGGTGGCGTCGTTAAGCGGAAGCCATATGTGGGGCACTTCGGAACAGGAAGCCACGCGCCCATAAAGCACCCCGCCTTGCTCGTCGGAAACCAAGAATAGGTCGAGTTGCAGCGCTTCTAGAGATTCCTCGGAAAAAAGGTGCTCCAACAAAAGTTTATTTTTGCCCGCAACAATCCAATAAGCGTCGGGCCGTTGTGCCCAAGTGGTGACCTGAGTTTCCAGCGCGCCCAGGTTGTCATGCAGCATATTATAGACGCGGCGGGTGTGGGCGTGGGTGGTGCGCGTGTCCAGCGCCTCAAAGCTGCGCAAGATGATATGGGCGGAGAGAATATAAGTCAGCACCAAAAGCCCGCCCAGCACGCCGAGCAATCGGAGCAACACATTGGCGCGCATCGAGCGCAGCGAGGATGTCCTAGGGCGAAGACGACGCACGTTCACCGTCGGGGTTGTGTCCTTTCTAGCGGATCGTTGCCGCCCGCCTTATCAGACGGCACGGCGGGCGGCATGGCTCGGAAAAGAAACGCGCTCAGTTGCGCAACGGCTTGCCGTGTTGCAACATATGGCCGATGCGTTCCAACGTCTTCGGCTCGTGGCACAGCTCGACAAATGCCTCGCGTTCCAAGTCCAAAATATACTGCTCGGGGACCCATTGTGGCTCGCTGAGGTCGCCGCCGCAAAGCACGTAGGCGATCTTGTTGGCGATCAGCGCGTCGTGGTCGGTGGCAAAGCCGCCGTTTTGCAGCGTGAAAACGGCCATGCGCAACGCGGCCAGCGCGTCGCGCCCCGCCGCCCAAACCTTGCCGGGCGGTTGGGCGCGGAAGCCGCCCGCGATCATGTGGAGCACTTCGCGTTTGGCTTCGGCCAACAAGTGGTCGCGGTTCATCACGATGCGGTCGCAAGCGGTCAGAAAGCCCATTTCACGCGCTTGTTTGGCGCTTTCGGAAACTTTCGCCAGCGCGATCTGCTCGAAGATGCGTTGCAGATGCGGCAGCGCGTCTGCGTTGGGCGTGCGCATGACCGGGTTAAGTTTGCGGCGGAGCAGCTCTTTGCAGCCCGTGCCTGCGGGCAACACGCCGACGCCGATCTCCACCAAGCCCGCGTAAAGCTCGGCGTGCGCCACCGCGCGCTGCCCTGCCATCAAGAACTCCGCGCCGCCGCCCAAGGCCATGCCAAAGGGCGCGGTCACGACCGGTTTGGGCGCGTAGCGCAACGCTTGCATCAGCCCTTGCAGATCGCGCACCAGTTGGTCAATGCGCTCGAACTCCTCTTGCTGGGCCAGCATCATGATCAGGAAGATATTGGCCCCGGCGCTGAAGTGGTCGCCCTGGTTGCCGACCACCAGCCCGTCGAAGTCGCTTTCCAGCCGCTCTAGGGCGCGGTAGCCCATTTTGATAATGTCGTCGTCAATGGCGTTGGCCTTGCTGTGGAACTCCAGCAGCAGCACGCCGTCGCCCATATCCAACAGCGAGGCGCCCGCCAGCTCTTCCACCACCTTGCCGGCGGCGCGCATGTCTTTGATCAGGATGGCGCGCGGGTCGCGTTCCAGCGGCACATACGCGCCTTTGTGGTGGTCATAGACGCCGACCACAACCCCGCCCTCGTCGCGTTGGTAGAAGGT
>JALSSH010000196.1 GCA_026984385.1 Ardenticatenia bacterium
GGTGTGGACGGGGACATCACGCGCTTTGGCGACTTCGATCACTTTTTCCAAGTGAGAGCGTCCTTCCTTGAGGAAGATACGCCCGTCGGCCAACGAAAGTTGCGGCGGCACGGCGGCTACATAGAGCGCGAAGACCTCGCCGTCTTGCTGCCGTGCGATCATTGCCCCGATGCGTCCCAGTTTTTCGGCTTGTTCGGCGGTTGCCACAGGGACAAGCACCGAATACTTGCGCGAAACGAGCACCTCTTCGTGCAAAATGTCGCTCGGTTTTTCCAGCGCTTCTTTGCGGGAAAAGTAGGTGTAGTACGCCAGTGCGCCGATCACCAGCCACAACACCGCCACATACCAGGCTTGAGGGCTGAAGGTGAAGAGGTAGATCGCCAGCCCTAAGTTGGTCAACAAGCCGATCACCGGCACGATAGGAAACCAGGGGATGACAAAGCCGCGTTCCAAGTCCGGCATCTGCTGGCGAAGTGTCATCACCGCGATGTTGACTTGCAGGAAGAGCAACAAGAACATGATGTCGGCGGCGGCGGCCACGTCTTCAATAGGCAAAGCCCAGGCCATCAACGTCATCAGCACGCCGGAGAAAAAGACCGCCCAATACGGCGTGTGACGCACCGGATGGATGGCGGCGAACACGTTCGGCAAGTTGTAGTCTCGGCCCATCGCAAAAGACACACGCGAGGAGGAGTAGGTCGTTGCGTTGAGCGCGGACATGGTGGAAGCTAGACCGCTGATGAGCAATAGCACCTTGCCAAAAGGCATAAATTGGCGGGCGGCCTCCACGATAGCGGTTTCTTTCTGTTTGCCCAGAAACTCATAGGGGGCCATGCCTGCGGGCGCTTCGATAGCGCCCAGCGCCACAAAAGCCACCGCTACGTAGATGATCACCACGATGATAATGGCGGTGAAGATGGCGCGCGGGATGTTCCTTTTGGGGTTGATCACCTCCTCACCGGACTGGGCGATGATCTCGTAGCCTTCAAACGCGATAAAGGTGAGGCCCATAGCGATGACCACTCCGCTAAAACCGTTGGGGAGAAAATCATCGGTAAAGCGATGCGTCCAATTTTCGGTGGTCAGCATAGCTTTGATGCCAAAAAGCACGAAAAGCGCCAAGATGGCGACTTTGGCTGTGGTGACCACGTTCCCTACCGCGCCGGTTTCTGAGGCGCCGCGAAAGTTAATGTAGGTGAAAAGCGCGATGATCAGGGTGGTAAAGCCCAGCACCCATAGTTGTTCGCTGAGGCCAAGTAAAGGCAAGCCGGCATAGCGCCATAGTTCTACTGCAAAATGGCCGAACCCCAGGCCGTACAAACTGCCCGCGACGGCGTGCGCAAACCAGGACATCCATCCGGAAAGGAAACCGTTTGCGCCGCCAAGCCCTTCTTTGACCCATAAATACCCCCCGCCCGCCTCAGGGAAAGCCGAACCAAGCTCGGCGTAGGCCATCGCTGTAAAGGTGGTGACCACCCCGTTGAGCAAAAAAGCGAGGATCAGCGCAGGGCCGGCCTCACCGGCGGCGACGCCGGTCAAGACAAAAATCCCTGCCCCGATCATTGCCCCTACGCCGATCATCGTAATATCGAAAAAGCCAAGATCACGGCTGAGGGTGACGTGATCTGAGGCCAAAGCGTGAGAGTTCGTAGCCATCTCCAGTTTTTCCTTAGTGCATAGTCAGGTGACTGTGTCCCATGTCCAGCGACAGGGGTCTTACATGGGCCGAACGCCCCAGGCCCGCCAGCCTACGAGCCTCAATAGAGCTATGCCGCGCAGTCGGGAGGTGGGGAGGCGTGGACAATACGCAATATAACCCCAAAACGGCCCATGGGCCGCTCCTAGCGGGTAACTTGCGTGCTTGCACTACGTGGACTCACCGGCACGTCGGCGACTCGCGGCGGCACAATTACGCTCGAAAGCGAGCGAATTATAGCAGTTTTGCCGAGCCTCGGCTAGACTCACACGCGGGAAACGGGTCTGTGAGAAGGTTGCTCCTGTGGCTCTTGCCCCAAGCGCTGTTGGCTGGCGACGGGCGGAGCGGCTCGGTATAATAACGAGCAAGGAACATTTGTTCTTGTTTTGTGTAACTGGTGAGGGGAGCTATGACCGTTATTCACTTTGTGCGACACGGGGAAGTACACAATCCGGAGCGCGTGCTCTACGTGCGTCAACCGGGCCGATATTTGAGCGAGCGGGGGCATCAGCAGGCGCGCAGCGTGGCGGAGATTTTGAAGTTTCGCCCGATTGTGGCGGTTTTCAGCAGCCCGATGCCGCGCGCCGTGCAGACGGCGGACTATATCGCTTATGTGCACGGCTTGACGTTGCAAACGTCCGAATGGTTACATGAGGTCAACTCGCCGTTTCAGGGTTGGCCGCAAGAGATATTGGCGCGTTTGCCCGGGGGGCTGTATTCGGACGAGATCGAGGGGTACGAGCAATGGCCGGACGTGTACGGGCGGACGCAGCAATTTTGCCGCGACGCCTGCGCGAAGTTCCCGGACGCTGAGATCGTGGCGGTGACGCACGGCGACGTGATCCTCAGCGCACACTTTTGGGCGCGCGCCCAGGCCTTGACGCCGGAAAATCGCCGCGCTATTCCCTACTATCCGTCGGTAGCCTCGATCACCACATTGACTTTTACCGACGCCGAGACCCGCCCGAAAATGCGTTATGACGATCCTTTTGCGCCTGCGCCTCCCGCCGATTGACAGCGCGCGGCGTATTCTCTAAACTACTGCGCATTCAGAAGCGCGGAGTTTATGACCAGAAGACAATCTGCTTGCAGTGGGTCAGTGATAGCCGGAGAAAGCGAGTAAGCTGTGAACGTGGGGACTGTTCGGCAGCGAGATATCAACGAGGAATTGCAAGAATCGTACTTGGACTACGCGATGAGCGTGATCGTCTCGCGCGCGCTGCCAGATGCCCGAGATGGACTGAAGCCGGTGCATCGGCGTATCCTTTACGCGATGTACGATATGGGCTTGCGCCCGGGCACGCCGTACAAAAAAAGCGCGCGCATTGTCGGCGAGGTGCTGGGGAAATATCACCCGCACGGCGACATGGCCGTTTATGAGGCGATGGTGCGCATGGCGCAGCCGTTCTCGCTGCGCTATCCCCTGGTAGACGGGCAGGGCAATTTCGGCAGCATTGACGGGGACGCCCCCGCCGCCATGCGCTACACCGAAGCGCGTATGGCCGCCTTGGGGTTGGACTTGCTCACCGATATCGAAAAGGACACGGTGGACT
>JALSSH010000197.1 GCA_026984385.1 Ardenticatenia bacterium
CGCCCTCAAAGCGTGGCATCACCGACGTTTCTACGATCACGGCCTCACAATGTGCAAGTGTGCTTTTCGCGCCGCGCAACACGTCCATTTCCGCTCCCTCGACGTCGATCTTGAGCAGGAAGGGCACGGACAAGGTGTGTTTATCCACCAGCGCGTCGAGCGGCTTGACCGGCACGACGATCCGCTCGACGAGTTGCAATGGGCGAGTTGGCTGCAACGCCGAGGATTTGCGCGGATCGCTGAACACATTCAGCGTCGTTTGGCCGTGTTCCGCACCGCAAAAAACGGTTTCGATCGCTGCGTTGAGCTGCTCGGCTAAGGAGTCCAGCGCGGCTTGGTAGGCGGGGTTGGCTTCGATCAGCAGCCAAGCTGCCTTGGGGAAGGCGCGATAAAGCTCCGGCGTGCCGCTGGCGACTCCGACGTCAATGACAGTGTTCGGGTTAATATGAGCACGTAACAAGTTCAGCGCGTGGGCAAAGGAATGCGTCGGGGCGTGCAAGGGGCGGATTTCTTTCCCTAGTGCGCCCAAAAGCCGCTTGACGGTTGCTTTTATCATGTTGGCGTTCCCTACCATCTCGGATGACTGACCGTCTGTTCGCGCACGTGCACCAGCGGCTGCAAACGCCGCACGATCTCCGGATACCCGAAAAGGTAAAAGCCTGTGAAGGGCTGATGCAAGTCGTGCCCGGCCAAGCTCAGCGGCTCGCCGCTCAGCGAAAGGGCCGTGCCGCCTTGTTTCGCCATGAAAGCCAGCCCCGCCGCAATATCCCAGAGATACGGGTCGTGCGTGATGGTGGCAACCGCTGTGCCGTGCGCGGTATAAGCGATGTGGGTGGCTGTGCTGCCGTAGGACATCACGCGATAGAAGCGCACGTCCAAAAGCGAGCCGGTGTCACTGCGCCCGAAAACGAACGAGTCCTCCGCCCAACGCCGCTTGAGCTTGTGCGTGATCACTGAGCCATTGCAAAGCACCTCGTCGCCTTCGGTGTAGGTCCAGTCGTTGACCATCGGCACGTGCACCAACCCCCACACGGGCTTGAGTTCGTGGAATAGCGCGACCGTGACGCACCAGGTGGGCAGCCCTTCCACGTAAACGCGCGTGCCGTCTATCGGGTCAATTACCCAAAGGAACTCGTGCGCCGACGGGTCGCCACCAAATTCTTCGCCCAAGATGCCGTGTTGCGGGTAGGCCGCCTGCAAGCGCTCCGCCAAGAGCTGCTCGATCGCCAAGTCCGCCTCGGTGACCGGATCGCCTACGCCTTTCCACTCGGTGCGCGCGTGGCCGAAGTGCTTCACGGCAATCTGCCCGGCTTCCGCCACCCATTCGCGCACCCGTGTTGTGTCAATCGCCAGTGTGCTCACAGGGGGAATACGCCCCTTTCCTAACAGCGCTTCGCGCTACGGTCCAGGCGGCCAGTTTAGCACAAAAGCGCCGTGTGGGGGGAATGTGCTCACACCCCGACGGCCAGCGCGCGCCCCAGGACGCGCGTCCGCCACCAGCGCAACGCCGAAAGCACCGCCGCCCAATACGCTCCATAGCCGAGCACTTCCAGCAGCGAAGGATCGTCGTTGTAGCCAACCAGTGTGCGCAGCATCGCTCCCAATGTTGAGCCGTCGTTCAGCGTGGCCTTGGTGCTCCAGATGTGCTCCACGAAGACGGGCAACCAGCCCGCCTCTTGCAACTCGTGCACGCCATGCGCAAACAGCCCCGCCGCAAAAACCAGCAAAAGCGCGCTGCTCACGTCAAAAAAGCGGCGCACGTCCAGCCGTGCGCTGCCCGAATAGATCGCCCAGCCGAGCGCCACCGCCAGCACCAACCCGCTCACCCCGCCGATGAACGTGCTCAGCCCGTCGCCGGCAATCCGCGCGGCGGTCAGGAAAAGCGCCGTTTCCACGCCTTCCCGCAAGACCGCCAAAAACGCCACGCCGAACAAGGCGCCGCCCGCCCCGCGCTGCACGGCAGTTTGGACGCTATTTTGCAGCGAAGCGCGCATCGCGTGCGCGTGGCGACGCATCCAAAAGATCATCCAGGTGAGCACGACGACGGCCAGCAACATCGCCAGCCCCTCAAAGATGTATTCGGCCCGACCTTCCAGCTCCGCGCCGACGGCCTGCAGCCCCAGCGCCAATCCCAAACTCAACGCGGCGGCACACCCCACCGCCGCCCAAATCCAGCGTTGGCGATGCATTTGCCCCACCTGGCGCAAATACCCCAATATGATGCCGACGATCAACGCGGCTTCTAGCCCCTCGCGGAACGTCAAGAGCAATGATGGCAGCATGGCACGTTCTCCTATGCGGCTAATTGAGAATAATTCGCAGTTGAGGGAGATTGTAGCGGAGCGGTGGCGTGCCGTCAAACGCGAAGCTGTGTTTTCCGGAGAGGTATATCACTCGACAAACAGTAGCCAATACAGCGCTGCGCCGACAGCAAACGCGCTATAGCTCGCCAGGTGAAAGCGGAGCAAAAAACGCCAAGTGGAACTCGCCGTCTGGCGCGTGTAGATGCGATACGCGATCAGGTTCGCCAGCGAGCCGATCAGACTGCCGAAGCCTCCTACGCTGACGCCCCACAGCAACGCTTGCCAACGTGGGGTGAAGTCCGCCAACAACAACGCCGCCGGAACGTTGCTGATGCCCTGGCTGAGCAGCGCCGCAAGTAAAAAGACGTGGCGCGAATGGGTCAAAGCACCGGCCAACAACACGCGCAAATTGTCCGTGAAGCCAAAAAAACACGCAAAGGTCACCAAGAGCGCGTAGTCCACATGCACGCTGCGGCGGTCGGCCAGCAACGCAAAGAGCAACACCGCCAGGCCGACGCTCAGCGGCAAAAAGCGCAAAATTGCCAGCGCAAAAATCCCCAAAGCCGCGATGTAAAAATACGCCTTGCCGAAAAGTTTGGGTGCGGCACGTGCGGGGCCGGAAACATGGTCGGTGCGCAATGCGAACGCGCTTGCTAAAAGCAAAGCGAGAAACAGCAAGGAAAAGGGGGCAATTGTCGCCACAAACCGACTAAAGGATACGTCGTAAAACCAGTACAAAAATAGGTTTTGTGGGTTGCCGAAAGGGGAAAGCGCCGAACCGGCGTTTGCGGCCAGCGTTTCCAACACCACCAGCCAGGCTTTGCGCGGCACATGCAAAAGCACGGTCAGCGGCACAATAGCCAACAGCGCCACGTCGTTTGTCACCAACATCGAGAAGAAAAACGTCGCCAAAACCAATTTGGGCGCAAGAAAACGCCCTTGTTC
>JALSSH010000198.1 GCA_026984385.1 Ardenticatenia bacterium
CATGGTATACACGGCAGCGATGCTCAGCAACAACCCCAACACAGCGTAAATTTGCTTGCGCACCGGCTCGGTGTAGCCGCCGCTGTGTACGACCTCTGCCCCTACGTCCAGCGCGGAGTATATCCCAATAGTACGGGCCGTGCGCGGCTCTTCTGCCGCAAAGCCGACGATCAGCTTTTGCCCCTGCAAGCCGGTGAGCACGCCCTCGCTCACCGTGCCGTCCGGCAACAGCACCTGCACCTTTTGCCCTTCGCCCAACGCCGCTTCTAAGCGCGCGATCTTTTCGACCGGCAGCTCGTCATAAACTTGCGGGGCCAGCGGCGCGAGGATCGTTTGCCCGCCAACTTTCACCCGCACGATCAACGGCCCGCCTTCCATTTCCAAATTGGCAACGCGGGCGTCGTCCTCATAAATATCCACCGTCCCGTTCATCACCTCTTCGTTGAGGATCAGGCGGGCGATCGCTTGGGCGTTGTCCGAGGTGCTTTCCATTTGTGCGAAGGTGTAGCGGGCCAGCAAAATCGCCAGCAGCATCAGCAAACTCATCAGCGTGATAGTGCTTATCGTGCTCAGGGTGCGGATGCGGCCCAAACGTGGCACGGCCAAATAGAGTAGCCCGAGCAGGGCAGCGGTGACCAGCGCCGAGCCAAAAAGCCCCAACCCCAGCGCGTCGCGTAGCTCCGGCCCCAATGCCCACACGGCTATAAAGCCAACTGCCAACGCCCAGCCAACCCCGATCTCCACCCAATCCCACTCGTCGCGGGGAACAGCTTGCATCTGGTCGACGGTGTAAAATCCGCTCAACGCCAAAGCGAACAACGTAACCGGAAACCACAAATAACCGTCCACTCCCGTTACCAAGATGAAGGCCAGCGCGGTAGAGGCGGTGCTTGCCAGCAACGCCGGCGGGATATACGCGCCCAACCAGGCGCGCGGCACGTCGGGTTGTTCGTAAGCTTTGCGCCAAAAACGGTAAGCCAAGAAGATGAAGATCACGCTCAAGCCCAACAGCACCATATAAGTCACGCTGCCCAACTGTCGCACGTAGTTTTGCAACCCCACATAGCGGTTGGTGATCGGTGAGCCGGACTTCACGCTTTCGTAAAAGCCCGCGACCACCGGCCACAACCCAAAGGTGAATGTGGCGATGGTCGCCGGAAGCACAAAAAGATAGCCGGTTAACGCCTCGCGGATCATGCGACGGCGTCTTCCCGCGATCAGGTCTTGTTCGGCTTTGCTGCGCGGAGGTTTGCGTCTGCCTCTAAGCGAGAGAGTGGTCATCACTGCGTCCCTTTTAGCGCGTTACGTGTTCTTGCTCTCCGTATGCTGGCTCAATACCCCTAACCTTACCGAGTTCGGCGTGTTTCAGCCAGTGCAAAGTGGTAAATTTTGCCTAACGTGTTTTGCTTTACCGCTCCCCGCCCCGCCGTTGGTAAACGATCATGCGCCCACCGTAATAGTCGGTCGGGATGCTCCAAAGCTCGCTGTATTGTGCTCGGAACTCGGTTGAACACGCTAGGCCATTGCGCACAAAGTCCGCCATTACCACCAAAAACGCGGGTTGATAGTCCAATATCAACGCGGGGGGAATGGCGTAATTGCCGTCTTCTGGAATCAAAGATGGGTCAACCGGATAATACGCGCTCAGCTCCGGCGTCACCAAGCCTACCGTGTCCAAAATAGTTGCGCGGCTGTAGTAACCCACTGCGCCGATGTCGCCCGCCGCCACCAAGGTGTGCTCGGTGACGCCGTACTCGTCGCGCAACCGTTCGCCCACGCGCTGATAATTGAGTTCGATCTTGTGCCAGGCCATCTTTGGGGCGGGGCGGTCGGGGCCATGATCGGGGTGCAACGTCCATGCATGGAGCAACATGCCCACCCACACCCCACCGATCACCAACGCAATCGTCGTTAACAAATGCGGACGTTTAAGTTGGGCCGTAAGCGCGTAAACCAGCGCAGTTGTGCCTACTCCGACCGCCAGCAAATAGGCGGGCAGCGGGGGCGCGAGATACCAGCGAAAGATCAGCGGGTTGGCCGTGCTAAAGGTGAGGACATAAAGGCCCGGGTAAAGCAAAAAAGGAATCAAGCGAGGCACACGGCGGGAGGTGTATAAAAGGCCGATCGTCCCTAACGCCGGATAAAGCACGATGCCAACGGCGATGCTGGGGATGCCAAACGTGTCGTATTCCAAAAAAGGGGTGGCGCTCGCTTGAAACAGGCGGGTGAGCGCTTGCAAGGGTGGCACACTGTACGCCAAGCGCTTGGCGTGCAAGGAATTGGAAAGCAATGTGCCGAAATACGCCCAACTGAAAAGATACCAAGGCGCCAGGATCAAAGCGAAAATCGCCCAACTGCGCCAGGGCAGTCGCCGCGACCAAGCGGCCCCCTCCGGCACAACGCGCCAGTGTGTGATGAGTTGATGTGCGAAAAGTGGCGCGACCCAAAGCAGGGCGTCCACGCGCGTCAGCACGCCCAGCGCAGCGAAAACCGCCATCCATCGTTCGCGGCGCGCCACGTAAGCGGCGGTGGCGGCCAACATCCACAGAATGCTGACGCTGGTTTCCATGCCGCCAATGGCAAAGGTGACGCTCATGGGGTGCAACGCCCAAGCTAATCCAATAATCCCGCTGGTCACCAGGCGACGGCTCAGGCGAAAAGCAAGATAGGCGAGCAGCACCGCGTTGAGCGCGTCGGCCAGGGCGTTGACATAGAGCGCGAACCAGGGATACAGGTTGCTGCCGCTCAGCGCACCGATGGCGGCCATAAGCAGCGTGTAGAGCGGCGTGGTTGTGCCCAGCGTGTGTACACCCGGGTTGTAGACGAACCCCTGCCCTTCGACCAAGTTGCGGCTGTAGCGAAAGGTGATGAAGGCGTCGTCTATAGTGCGCGGCTGGGGGAGCAGCCGTGCCGCCAACGCGATCAATGCAATCATGCACCAAAGCGCATAGACTGTGTAGCGTGCTCGATAGGTTGGTGGTGCGCTGGACGATGGCTCAGGGCGAGACACACGCTTCCCTTTCGGTGAAACGAGGCTACATGATGCCCCAATCTTACTGATCGCACGTCTTGCGCGCAACCGATTTTGTGGAAGCGTATAGCGCCAAACGCGAAGCTCGCACTTGGACGCGGTTAGGCGGTTGCGGGCACGGCGATCAGGTCATAGACCATAGCCCCGGTTATGCGCACCGGTATCAGTGCACCGGTCGGCAGCTTTCCCTCCACCAGCACATAGCCATCAAT
>JALSSH010000199.1 GCA_026984385.1 Ardenticatenia bacterium
CAGCCCCCCCGCAAACGTGCCCGCGTAGAGCCGTTGCGCGTCGAAGGGGTCGGCGGTGACGCGCAGCACAGGCGGGATGTTCAGCTCCGGCAACACCGACTGCCAGGGCACGTAAGCGTCCAGCGTGGTGAGTTGTTGCCAGCTCTCGCCTCGATCCGCGCTGACGTAAAAGCCCGCCATCGTGCCCGCGTACACCTTGCCGTCCGCGCCAACGCTCAGGCCGAACACGACGCTATCCGCAAAGGGGGCGTCGGTCAGCGCTTGCCAGCTTTGCCCACCGTCCAGCGAGCGATACATATAGGCGAAGGACGGGTGACAACCGACCCAGTCCTCGATGGTGCAGCCGCGCAGTGCGTAGCCCAGATACAACACCTGGGGGTCGTGAGGATCGGCGGCCATGATCTCGCGGGTCAGTTCGGGCCTTTCCGTAAAATGTTCCAGCGGCACGTTTTGCCACGTTTGCCCGCCGTCGTCGCTGCGGAAAAGCTTACCGGAAAGCTCGACGGTGAAGATCGTCGTTGAGCCGTCCGCGTGGGTGTGAACAAAAATCTCCGTCGCCGTGCCGATCTCGTCCGCGAGGCCCACCCAGTGATACCCACCATCAGTGGAGACAACGGTGGTCGTTTCCGCGCCGGCAAAAACGCGCGCCGCGTCTTGCGGCCACACCGCCACCCCGAAGATCGACGCGCCGGTGTAACCCGCGCTGGCGTCCACCCAGGTTTTGCCTCCGTCCGTGCTGAGCATGTTTCCGCCGCCGTAGCTGTTGACAAAAACGCGGTTCGCGTCGCGCGGGTCCACCTCGATATCTACCGGAAAGCCCGACCCCCGATTGGCCGTGCGCAAGGGGTACTGTTGCCACGTTTGTCCCCCGTCTTCGCTGCGGAAGAAAAGATCGGGCGCGGCGGCATACCAGATGTTGGGGTCAGCGCGCGCGATCTCCACTGACTGGATGTCTCGCCAGCCGTCCGGCGTGGGGAGCACAAGCTGCCAGGTGTCACCGCCGTCATAAGTGGCGTAGACGCCGGTACGGATTTGGCTCTCCAGCTCGGAAAGCTCTCCTGTCGCTTCTTCCGCCCCGTGAATGCCCGCCGCGATCAAAATATCCGGATTGGTCGGGTGCATAAAGAGGCTGGGGATAAAGATTGCCTCCAAGCCGTTGTCTCGGCCCAGCACTTCCCACGTCTGGCCGCCGTCCGTGCTGCGCACCACACCGACGCCGCCCGGGTCGCCGTGTTCGGGGTCGGCGTTGTGGGCGCTGCGGTCAAAAAAGCCCGTCGAAACGTAGATACGCTGGCTGTCGCGCGGGTCAATCCAGACATAGCGCGCCAAGTTTTCCCCTTGCCACACCAGCGACCAGTGCGTGCCGCCGTCGGTGGACTGGTACACTTCGCCGCGCGTGCCCCCAAAAACATCCTCCGGCCCGCGTTCCATCGCCATATAGACCACGTTCGGGTCGTTGGGGTCAAAGGTGATGCCGCGAATGCTGTTTTCCGCCGCCGTGACGCGCACGCCGTCGTCGCTTTGCGTCCAGCTTTGGCCGCCGTCCTCGCTGCGATAGAGGTGACCGCTGAACTGCGTGCCGACCCAGACCTCATCGGGGTTATGCGGGTTGATCGTCACGGTGAAGATCGGCGCGCCCGCGCCCGGGAAAGGCTCAATGCCGTTGTTGACCGGCTGCCACCATTGCCCGCCGTCGGTGGACTTGAAGATGCCGCCCGGGCTGGCCGTCACGAACATCACGTCGGGGTTGTCCGGCCTCATGCGAATATCGTAGCCCAGCCCTCCGGCTGGCCCGCCCAGCCGCACCCAGCTTTCGGCCATGTAGGCGGGCTGCGCCTCTCCTGCGGCAGAAGCGGCGGGCGCGGGGGTGGGTTGCGCACTTTGTGCAGGGGCGGGGGCAGCTTCGCCTTTCAGATAGCGCGCCAAAAACGCCGAGATCGTTTGCACGTCTTGCGCGCTGAGCTGCACGTCGTGCCCCGAGCCTTCCACCGGCAGATAGGTAACATCAGCGCCGACGGCTTGCAAAGCCTGGTTCATGCGCTCGGCGTTGATCGGGTAAACGATGTCGTCTTCCGTGCCGTGAACGAGCAACACGGGCGGCGCGTCCGCCGAAGCATAAGTGACGGGCGAGGCCGTCGCGCAGATCGGCTCGTTGTTTTCGCACGTCGTGCCGAGAAACGCTTGCATCACGTCGTGCCCGACTTCGGTATGCGCAACCTGCACCAAGTCCATCGGGCCGGAAAACGACACCACCGCTTGCACCTGCAAATCCGCGTTCGGTTCACCGCAGGAAGGCGACCAAGTCGGCGCAGGCGCAGAAGGCGCAGCGACCAGCCCTGCCAACGTCGCCAGATGTCCACCGGCAGAGCCGCCCATCAGCCCGACGTGTGTCGGGTCGAAGCCGTATTCGGCGGCGTGTTCCTTCACCCACGCCACCGCGCATTGCGTATCGGCAATGGCGGCAGGGAAGGGGTACTGTGGCGCCAGGCGATAGTCAATCGAGACCACCGCGTACCCTTGCGGCGTCAATCCGCCGGCCACCTCACGGCCTTCGCCTTTGTCGCCACTCACAAAGCCCCCGCCGTGTATGTAGATCACCACCGGCCAGGGGCCGCTGCCTTCCGGCAAGTAGATATCCAGCGCCTGAGACGCGCCGTCGCCTTGCGTGTAGACCACGTCCGCATAGGTGGGCGGCGGGAACATCTCCGCGACCTCCGGCGGCGAAGGTTCGGCCACTTCTCCGCTCACCGTCACATCGTCCACCGCGCCGCGCCCTTGCCCCCACACGCTAAACGCGACCCCACCGGCGGGCAAAGGGTTCGGGTCGGTGGCTTGGAGCACCGTTTGGCCGTTAACCGCCACCGTGTGCGTTCCATCCGCCAATGCGATCGTGAACTGCACCCACTCGCCGATGGGGAGGGGATTGGGTGCAGAGGCCAAGTCGGTCGCGTTTTCCGCCGCCGAACGCACCAGGTGCAACCCGTCCGGCATCCACTGCAAGTCATACGATCCGCTGTCGCTCATGGAATAGGACACCACCAGCGCGCCGTCTTCGTTTTCCAAACGGGCGCGGAGCGTCAAATTGAGCGTGCGCCACCCCCCGCCGTGAAAAGCAAAGTTGTTCGCCTCGATCTGCAGCGTGCCGTCAACCACAGCCACGCCCTCGGAATGCTCCCATTCGGGTAGCGCGGGGTCGTCGAACGTCTCGTGAAAGCCGCCTTCTTG
>JALSSH010000200.1 GCA_026984385.1 Ardenticatenia bacterium
GATTGAGGCGGAGGAGTGCGGATGGCGTGGCGCATCGGCGCGCCTTTGGGAAACGGGCGCGGATGTTGGCGAGGGCTGCTG
The DNA here is from genome assembly GCA_026984385.1 of Ardenticatenia bacterium. Classification (GTDB taxonomy): domain Bacteria; phylum Chloroflexota; class Anaerolineae; order Aggregatilineales; family Aggregatilineaceae; genus JALSSH01. Next base: position 82 of record JALSSH010000200.1, read on the forward strand.
GCGCCAGCCTTCGGCGTGTTGCTGTTGTTGGTTTGGGATATGACGGCGAGCGCGGGACTCTACGCACGTTTTATCTTGCCGCCGCCGCAAAGTGTGGCCGAACGTTGGTGGACGTTAGCAGAAAGCGGCGCGCTTTGGCGGCATACGTGGGTGACGCTGGACGAGGTGTTGCAAGGGCTGGCGCTGGGCGTGTGGGCAGCTTTTGTCCTGGGCTATCTGATCGCCAAAAGCCGCGCGCTGGCTTCTATCCTGACCCCGTACCTGGTCGCGTTGCAGGCCGTGCCGATTGTGGCGATCGCGCCGCTGTTGATCATTTGGTTCGGCCCGGGCACAACCAGCAAAGTGATTATTTGCGCGCTGTTGGTCTTTTTCCCGATGCTGGTCAACACGGTGGTGGGAATGCGCAGCATTCCGACGGAGCTGCGCGACCTGATGCGCGCGCTAGAAGCCTCTCCGCTGCAAACCTTTTGGTACTTGGAGCTACCCGCCGCTTTGCCGGTGGTGCTCGGCGGGCTGAAGATCAGCGCGACACTCTCCGTTATCGGGGCGGTGGTGGGGGAATTCGTGAGCGCCAGCGCAGGGCTGGGCTATTTGATCAACTTCGGGCGCGGCACATACGACACGCCGCTGGTGATCGCGGCGGTTTTCACGCTCACGGGGTTGGCGCTGACGCTTTATGGGCTGGCAGCAGCGTTGGAGCGGAGCTTGTTACGTTGGCAGCGTGCTCATGCGCAGCAGGTGGCGCGCTGATTGCACATGCCGCGCCGAGCTAAGCGGTTGTGCCCTCAATGCATTGGGCGCCCGTCGGTCCAACAGTGATGCTATAGCGCACATTGCGCGGCAGGTCGATCCGATCCCCAGGGCGCAATGTGACGCGCCGCTTGGCTTCCGGAAAAGCGACCTCGATCGTCCCTCGCACACAATAGAGCGCCTTATCGTAACCATGACTGCGCACCGGATAGCGAAAGTTGGGCATGTTCGCCCAGATATACGGACGCAACCCTTCGCGGCGCAACAAACGGGAGATAATCTCCAGCGTCGGATGTCGGCCCCCCCGCCAACGAGTGATCTTGACTTGTGCGCCCGTCCCTGTGGCTGTTGCAGCCATATACATCCTCCCGTCCCCTGAGGTAAGAAATCTCTAACCTTATATGCGAGATCATAGCAGGAAAGTGAGCGGGAGCACAGTGGTTGATTTCGTGCGAAGCCAGGCCCAAAAATCTGTGGCTTTTTTATTGAGTGGTTTCATTTGTGCAACAAGCGGCCTGATGAAGCGAGCCGAACATGTCGTAAACACGACGTGTTCGGCCCGCCAATCGCTTTGGATATGCTTTCTTAAATCGGCTTTGAGGAAACCCGCGCCGTTAGACTTTGCTCATATCCCAATCTTGGAAAAGCTGGGCGAGCAAAGCCGCCCGACGGGGCAAAGAGCGGATATTGAGCTGTTCGTGGGCGGCGTGCAATCCCACTCCATCCGCGCCCAGCCCGTCCAATGTGGGGATGCCCATCGCGGCGGTGAAGTTGCCGTCACTGCCGCCACCGGAGCCGGCCTCGCTCAACTCTAACCCCAGCGACGCGCCGATCGCTTGCACTTGACGAAAAGCGCGGATCATTTGCTCGTTGCGCTCCATCGGCCCACGGTCGATCTTGCCTTGTATTTCCACCGAGGCGCCCGGCAGCACGGGTTGCAGATTGTTAACGGTGCGATCAATGCGCTCGGCCTCGCTCATCTTCAAAAAGCGCACGTCCACCTGCAAACTGGCTTCCGGCGGAATAACGTTGATCGCAATCCCGCCTTCGATCATGGTCACGGAAACGGATGTGCCTTGGGCCAGATCATTCAGTCCGTGCAAAAAAAGCGCCTGATGAGCAGCCTCGATCACGGCGTTGATGCCTTGTTCCGGCGCTTGGCCTGCGTGGGAAGCGCGCCCCTTGGTGGTGATACGATAGCGGGCGAAGCCCTTGCGCCAGGTTTTGATCGCCTCCCCTTCAGCGGCAGGCTCCATCACCAACACCAAACCGACCTGAGCGGCCAGCTCGTGGATAAGCGCGCGGGAATAAGCGCTGCCCGTTTCCTCGTCAGAATTGAGGAAGAGCCAGATCGGGCGTTCGGGCAATTCGCCGCGTTCCACCAGCCCGCGAATTGCTTCCAGCGCGATCACTACACCGCCTTTCATATCCAGCACGCCCGGGCCGTAAAGGACGCCATTTTCCTCGCGGAGGGGCATATTTTCCAGTGTGCCCACCGGCCAGACCGTGTCAATATGCGTCAGAAGCATAATCGGCTTACCTGGCGCGTCGTTATTCCAACGCGCTACGTGCACATCGCCGACTTTGTCTTGCGGGAAAGTCTCTATTTGCGCCCCTAGCTCTTTACACTGTTCCGCCAACAGTGTTCCTAATGCGTCCACGTGAGCCTTATCGTGGGTCGGTGTCTCGTAGGACGCCAGGAGTTTCACCTGCTCTACCATGTGCACGGTGCGCTCTTGAAAATATGCCAATAAGTCCGACATCGCGTTCCTTTACCTTCATCTACAGCGCCGATACGCTCTGAGTATGTATTGTAGCACCCATGAGAAAGTCAGGGATTGGCTGTTTGTACCAAAAATCACACAAGAACCTCTCGAAACTTATTGCGCTTTTTGGGCATTTGGCAGGGTAAATATGATAAAATCCAATAACCATAGATGGAGTTCGGGGATTTTTGTAGGAGGCGACAGTGGAATATACGCATTTGGGCCGCACAGGGCTTTTGGTGAGCCGTCTTTGTTTGGGCACGATGAACTTTGGGCCGCTGACCAGCGAAGAAGACAGCTTCGCCATCATGGATCGGGCGCTAGAGCTGGGCTTTAACTTTTTTGACACGGCCAACGTTTATGGTTGGAAGCTCGGTGAAGGCATCACCGAGCAGATCATCGGGCGTTGGCTGGCACAAGGTGGCGGTCGGCGGGAAAAGATCGTGTTGGCGACCAAAGTTTTCGGGCGCATGGGCGAATGGCCGAACGAGTCGCGTCTCTCGGCGTATCATATCAAGCGTGCGTGTGAGGATAGCTTGCGCCGCTTGCAAACCGACCATATCGACTTGTATCAGATGCACCACATTGACCGCGACACGCCT
>JALSSH010000201.1 GCA_026984385.1 Ardenticatenia bacterium
CGCGCCACCTGCGGCGCTCTTGGAGGCGCGCGTGCTGGGGACGATGGTGGGCGGCGTGTGGCGCTGGCGGGCTTTCGAGTGAGCAGAGAACCGAAGGGCACGGCCACGTGACGGCGCGTGCCTGTTGGCGTAGTCCCACGAGCGGGGTAAGCTAGGCACGGTATCCGCGCGCAAGTTGGGAGGCGGAAGTGAGCATGACATCGCGTGTGACGTTGCGCGGACAGCGCAGCGACGATTGGGACTATTTAACCGCACTTTTTGCGCGGCCAGAGGTGATCGCGATCACCGACGAGCTGCCCTACCTGGCCGATGACGTATTCCGTGAACGCTATACCGGCACGACCCCGGGTGGACATAATTTGATCGGGGAAATTTCGCTCCCCAGTGGGCGCAAGCGCTTTGTCGGGCTGGCGCGGCTTAACGTTAGCCCGCAACGTCAGCGCCACGCCGGACGGTTGCTTTTTGTGCCGCATCCGGACTATTACGGCACGGAAACCGAGGACAACTTTCTGGTGCAAGTGCTACAATTCGCCGCCGAGTGGTTGGGTCTGCAGCGCGTTGAGGTCACCGTCTGCGCAGAAGAAACGCGCGCCCATGCGCTGTACGCACAGCACGGCTTCGCGTCGGAGGCCACGATGCGCCGTTACGTTTTTCTCCAAGGAGCGTATCGGGACGCGCACGTGTTGGCCTGGTTGCCGAACGCGCCCGCGCCTTCTGCCGCGCCTGTCATCTCTCCGCCAAAGCTGCCGTCGGTGGATACGGCCTCGGTGACGGTGCGCGCCGCAGAAGCAGACGACACGGACGCGGTCGCCGAGGTATTGGCGGCGGGCGGCGCGTTGGTCTCCCCACGCTATGTTCCCTATCGCTCGCGCGCAAGCGTGCGCCAAGCGTTGGAAAACCCGGGGGAAAATCAGCGCGTGTTGGTAGCGGAACTCGACGGGGCGCTCGCGGGAGTGGCGGAGCTGCGTTTGCACGAAGGACGCCGCGCTCACAGCGCCGATCTGACGCTTATCACCGCGCCCAACGCCGATCCGGCTGTGCGAGAAGCGCTCTTGGAAGCGGCCTTAGACTTGGGCGAAAACTGGCTGCAGATCACGCGCACCGTGACCCATGTTTACGCCGACCAGGACGCGCAGGCCGGCTGGTGGCTGGCACACGGCTTCGCGCTGGAAGGCACATTGCAACAAGCGGCCTATCGCGCAGGGCAAAAGGTCGGGTTGCACATCATGGCGCGGTTGCGGGAGGAGATCACGCCGTGAGCGGACATTCCCCCTCCACATTAGCCGCCGCGCGCGGTGAGCCAAGCTACGTTTGGCGGGACGGGCAAGAACGCCGCTTGCGCATGATCGGCCACTGGGCAGAACTGCACGGCGCGCGCGTGCTAGAAGCGGGCTGCGGCTTGGGCATGTACAGCAGCCAAATTCGGCGCCGCTATTCGCTGCACGTGGAAGCGTTCGACGTGGAGCTGGAGCGCGTCAAAGAAGCGCGCCGAGATACCCCACACGCGCTGGTTGCCGCCGCCGAAGCGTTGCCCTACCGTAGCAACCTCTTTGACACGATCATCTCCAACGAGGTCATCGAGCACGTGCAAGACGACCGTTTGGCCGTGCGCGAGATGGTGCGGGTGTTGAAGCCCGGGGGAAGGATTGTGCTCTTTTGCCCCAATCGTTGGTATCCGGTGGAACAACACGGGCACTATTGGAAAGGGCGTTACCACTTCGGCAACACGCCGTTGATCAACTATCTGCCGGACCGTTGGCGCAACAAATTGGCCCCGCACGTGCGCACATACACCGCGCGGCAAGTGCGGCGGCTTTTTGAGGGGTTGCCGGTGCGGATTGTGCACCAGTCGCGCATTTTCGGCGGATATGACAACATCATCCAGCGCTATCCACGCGCAGGGCGCTTGTTGCGAGACACGCTCTACGTGTTGGAACGCACGCCGTTTCGCTTCTTCGGGCTTTCGCATCTGCTGGTCGTGGAAAAAGTGGACGCCTAACCGCGCCGCCCTGTGCTCAGCGCCTCGCCGATTGCCTCGGCATGGGGATCGGTGTATGCTGGTGAGGGACTGAAAAACGCGCCACGTGGCGCTGATGGAGAAAGTAGCCGATGCAAAAAAGCCGTTGGGAATGGGTCTTGCGCCGTGCGCTGCTGACGCTGGCGATGCTCGGGCTGAGCCTGGTCATTTCGGCGTGCTATAAAGACGCGGGCGAGGATTTGCAACCCACCTCGCGGCAGGTGATCAACCTGACCGACATCGCGCCGACCGCCACGCCGACCGTCCCCATGCCCACCCAACCGCTCGCTCTCACGGCCACGCGCACGCTTGTTCCGACAACCACGCCCGCCGTGCCTGTGCTGCCGACGACGGTCGCGCCAACCGCCACCGCCGCCGAACTCCAGCCGCCCACCAACACACCGACCGCCGCGCTGAGCAGCACACCGGCCCAATTTTCGCCCAGCTTTACGCCGTTGCCCATCTCCCCCACCCCGACCGAGATCGGCATCACCACGCCGAGCATGAGCGATATTCTGCCCTCCGACACCCCCGTTCCGACAATCGATCCGGCGCACCAACCCACGCCCACCGCGATCCCGATTGAGGAAAACCCGTGTATCCATGTGGTACAACCCGGGGACACGCTCTTTTCGATAGCGACGGAAAACGAGGTCACGCTAGACGCGCTGGTCGCGGCCAACGCGCAATATCTGGGCGGCAGCGCGTACACGCCGCTCCAAATCGGTTGGGCGCTGCAAATTCCGGGCTGCGGTGAGCCAACGCCCACCGTCACCCCCACCGGCTCTAGCGAAACCGCGCCGACCGAAAACGCCCCGCCCTCGGCCACCCCTGCCAGCGGGGAAGTGATCCACACCGTGCAACCCGGGGAAGGCATTTACTCCATAGCGCGGCAATACGGCGTCAGCCCCCAAGCGATCATTGACGCCAACGGCCTCGCCAACCCGAACCTAATCCACCCGGGCGATCAACTGATCATCCCGCTAGGGCAATAGCCCCGCCCGTGCGTGCCCTTGCCCCGAAAAAACGCCCAGCGGCACGCCGTGCGTCGCTGGGCAGATAGACTCGGGGGATACGGGCGAAATTCCCGCACGCTCGCGCGCTACTTGCCGTATTTGTTCATCAGCAAGTCCAACACGGTGCCGGCGTCCACCGCGTCCTTGCTCCCCATAAGCGAAAGCCCGCCCAAAAAACCGCTCTTGGACTGGCGCGCTTCCAAATCCATCGTCAGCTCGTCGAAAACGTCCGAGGGCAGGCTGCGCAAGAGCTTTTTTTCGGCTTCGTCCAGGTTAAAGCCCTCCAGCGCTTTATCCAAATCGGCGATCAACTGGGCGCGATATTCCTTGTCGGTGAGGGCGCGGCTTACGATGGTGGTCAGGTCTTCACGGGACATGAGATGCCTCCAATTGGACTATTCGGGGTGATCGGATGATGATGCCGTTGCTTTCCGGATGCTAATTCGATTATAGTATGGCTCACAGGACGTGACCAAACCGTGACCGTTGCGCGTTTTTGCAAGTTTTTTACCGCACGCGACGGGCGCAACCGGGGGGGAAACCGTGCACGGAATATCTCGGGTACTCGGAGCGATCTTGGCATTCGGTGCGCTCAGCCTGAGCGTGTGGGCTTGGCCGTGCCACGCCCACTTTGCCGCGTCCCCCCGCGCCCAACTTGGCCTCCAGCGCTTCGCCCAACCGACACACACCCCCCGCCCCTACGACGCCCCAAATTCGCCGGTTGCGCCGCGTGAACGCTCCCATTTTCCCAATCCGGCGACGGGCAACTTCGTTCGGGGCACGGCGACAGACCCGCTGGCCGCTTTTTCACGCCGTCCCCTGGACAAATTCATCATTCCCGAAGGCGGCCTTTTCCTCGACCCCAGCCGTGACCCGCCGCATTACGGCGTGGACTACGCCAATCCGGATGACTATCTGAACGGGCGTTGGACATATATTCACCCGCTCGGCCCGGGTTATGTGACCACGCGCGCAGATTGCATTCCCTGCTTTGTAGACGGAGATGGCACAGGGCGGGTAGAGTGGAGATGGCCGCGCTACAACTTCGGTTGGGGCAATTTGGTGATCGTCGAAACACCGTACAACGCCCACGTTTCGATCTACGTCATGTACGCCCACCTGGAACGAGATTTCGTGGCCCTGGGCGACTACGTGACGCCCGAAGACGTGCTCGGCGTGGTGGGCACAAGCGGTTATTCGCAAACCTATCACCTGCACGTTGAGGTGCGCTACGGCCCGCCCGGGCTTTTTTGGGACGCGGACTTCACGCAGTGGGAAACGCTCGACCGTTGGATGGGCACGCTCTTTGTGAACCCCGCTTGGCTGGTCTTTCCGGAAAACCACAGCGTGTTTGTGGCCGCGCTAGAAGCGTGGACCGCTCAGCACCGCTCCAACGCCGCCATCCCCTAAAAACGCGGCCCCGCCCAAAGTTGTGCTATGCTCGAAACAAAGGCCACGTGCCCAGCTTAGCGCGCGTGGCGGGGAGGCGAGGCCATGCCCAGCGTACATTTTCTCAACAACGTTTCGCTTTTCGCCAATCTTTCCACCACCGAACTCGAACCGCTGGCCGAGCGCCTGGTCAGCCGTCGCTATCAGGCAGGTGAGCCGATCTTCGCGCAAAACAGCCCGGGCAACAGCCTCTATATCGTCAAATCCGGTCGTGTGGAAATCGTGCTCAACGATCCGCAAGGGCACACGCAAACGCTGGCCGAGTTCGGCCCCGGGCAGGCGTTCGGCGAGTTCGGCTTGCTGGACGGGCTGCCGCGTTCAGCGGGCGCGGTGGCGCGCGAACGCAGCGAGCTTTTGACGCTTTCCCGTCCGGAGTTCTTCATGTACTTGGAGCAATACCCCTCGGTGGCGATCAAACTGCTCGTGCTGCTGAGCCGCCGCTTGCGTTTCGCTATGCAACGCGGCGAAAGCGACGAGATCGCCGAGCAAGAAACGCCTCAAACGCGCTTGGCGCAACTGCTGGTGGAGCTGGCCGACCGCTACGGGCGCGCCGAGGAGGTCGGCTTGCGCTTGCCGTTGCGCCTGACGCGCGGGGAGATCGCGGGGTTGCTCGGCTGTCCCCGTGCCCAAGCAGAAGCCGCGCTACGCACATTGCAAGACGAGGGGGTGCTGACCATGCACGGGCGGCAGATCACGCTCCACGATTTGGAAAAGCTACGCGCCAGGGTGAGCCGTTAGTGGCGCGCCGCGCTCAGGTGCTGCTGGACGAGGCCGTTTCTTCGGGTTTGTCGTCGTGGTCGGCTTGTACGCGGCGTTGCACAAAAGCGTAAAAGGGATAGGCCAGCTTGTCGGGGTCTAAATTGCCCGCTTCCAGCGCGGTGTGGTTGGCCTCTTCAAAGTCCTTGTGCATCCGCCGCACTGTGTCCATTTGGTTATCGGAAGGCTCTAGCGAAAAAAGCGCGATCAGTGTGGTATATTTGCCGGGCACAAAGCAAAGCCACTGCCCGTTTTCCATCTCCGTACTGCGCACGCCCGCGCGGAAAATTTCCGCCGCCGCCGAGCGATAGCTGCTCAACATCGGCACGATCAGCTCCGGCTCGATAGCGAACTCGCCCAACGTTTCCAACGGCAAGCCGCTTTTGTTCTCATAAATGCTCAACCCCACCGCTTTGGCCGTCAAGCGCTTACGGATGTGGATGGTATCTTCACTGCCGCGCACCGCTTCCGGCCACTCCGAAGGGGCGTCGGTTGTGATCCACTGCGCCACCGACATAATCTGCCGTTGATAGCGCGCGTAAAGGTGTTGAAACTGGGTGCGGTTGATCTCCCCGTTGGCGAATTCCTGCACCAGCTTACTCATTTTGCGGTGCACCTGCGCGATGAACTCGCGCCCCTGTTGCACGATCTCCGGCACTTTTTCCGCATCGTCTTTTTTCTGGGGGGTGTTGGGCGGCTCACCCATGCTATTTTCTCCTGCTCGCGCACAATTCGCCTCGTCTGTGCTCTTATTATAGCCCACCTACGCGCACTTCCAGCCGCCCGTAAGGCAAATGCGCCAAATTCAGCGAAAATTCAGCTTGCGCGGGCTTCGCCCCCCTGCCCCCACTGCCTCCAGCAAGGGCCTGGCGACCCTCCTAAGTGCATTTTGCATCCTGAGGGCATACAAGGGATACTTGTGGGCGCGGTATGCGCCTCGACGTAAAGAATTTTGGGCAACAGGAGCGATCTTTACATGGCCGAAGAAAAGAATTACGAGCATATCGTGGTCGAACGTCCGACGGAAGGCGTAGGCCTGGTGCGGCTCAACAAGCCGCGCACCTTCAACGCGCTAACCGAGCCGCTGATGCGCGAACTCACCCACGCGCTGGGCGCGCTGGCAGCCGACGAATCTGTGCGCTGCATTGTGATCACCGGCACCAAGCGCGTTTTCGCCGCCGGAGCGGACATCAAGGAAATGGCCCAAGCCACGCCCGTTGAGCTGATGCAAAAAAACTTCATCGGGCGCTGGGAACAGATCCGCCAAGTCAGCAAGCCGATCGTCGCGGCGGTGAGTGGCTATGCGTTGGGCGGCGGCTGTGAGCTGGCGCTGGCCTGCGATATGATCGTCGCCTCAGAAACGGCGGTCTTCGGCCAGCCGGAAATCAACTTAGGCGTGATCCCGGGCGCGGGCGGCACGCAACGGCTGGCGCGCACCATCGGCAAGGCGCTTACTATGGAAATGGTGCTCAACGACCGCCGCCTTTCTGCCGAGGAAGCCGCGCGTTTTGGGCTGGTCAATCGGGTGGCGTCGGTGGAAACGTATTTGGACGAAGCGATACAATTGGCCGCCGAGATCGCCGCCCGCGCGCCGATTGCCGTTCGGCTGGCAAAGGACGCGGTCAATATGGCGCTGGAAACCACGCTGAGCACCGGCTTGGCTTATGAGCGCAACCACTTTTACGCGCTTTTTGCCACCGAAGACCAAAAGGAAGGCATGGCCGCCTTTCTGGAAAAGCGTAAGCCGGAATGGAAGGGGCGCTAGGCGCGCCGAAGACACGGGGAAAAACCGCATGGGGGAAATTCGGCGGGTCACGCTGCTTTACACGGCCAACGTGCAAGGGGAATTGGCGCTCTTGCCGCGTCTTTTCACGCTGGCGCAACAACAGCGCCGCGCCGCCGCCGATAGCCCCGTCTTCCTGCTGGACTTGGGCGACAGTTGCGCGCTGAGCGCGTGGGTTTGCCAGGCGACACACGGGCGCGCGCCTTTTTTGGTATTTGACAGCATGGGTTATGACGCGGCGCTGATCGGCGGCGGAGAGCGCGTGCCGATCCCGCCCAGCGCGTTGCGCCGCCTGGTGGCGAATTTGGTCATGCCGATTGTGGTTTGGAACAGGGCGCGCACACTGCAAAAACGCGGTGTGGAGATCGTCCTGGCGACGGGCAACGCGCCCGCCCCCGCCCATATGCCGATGGTGCGCGTGGACCGCACGCGGGAAACGCTGCCCGCCATCGGCGAAAGCGAGCCGACGCTGGGCGATGTGCCGCAAGGGGCGTTGGCGCACGTCAGCATGAGCTGGCCGGACTGGCGGGTACAGGCGGCAACACTGCACACCATCAGCGCCCAAACGCCGCCCGACCCCACCATCGCGGCAGTGGTCGAGTTGGTGGAAGAAGAGGCGCGCGCTTACACACAGCGAGAGGACACAACGCCATGAACCAGGGCGAATTGGTACAAAAACTGGACGCTTTTTTCGCCGTGCAACAATACGACGAGCGCGCTTATTGGCAGCGCGTCATCCCCTCTGCTGCGCTGAGCGCTTATGAGCATTTGGCGCGCGCGGAGTTTTTCGGGGGCACATGGAACGGCCTCATGCTGGATGCCACCGCCGAGGTCGACCGCGTCTACCTGATCGTCTTCCCCGGGCAAGCCGTGCTGGATACGATCCTGGCGTTGGAGCTGGAACGCGGCGCCCCGGGCGCGCTGATCTTCGCCCACCACCCCACCGACTTTGAGGAAAGCGGGCGCGGCTTCATCGGCATCAGCGAGGCGCAACTTGAGGATTTGCGCGAACACAACATCAGCGCCTATTGTTGCCACGCCCCGTTGGACAACCACGCCGAGATCAACACCGCCAGCGCGTTAGCCAAAGCGCTCAAGTTGCGCGACGTGCAGCCGATCATCACCGCAGCGGGGCCAATAGACGGCGTGCACGGCAACGTGCGCGATCTCAACTTCGGGCAAATGGCCGAACGCCTGGCCGAAGTCACCGAGTTACCCTACATCCGCTACAACCAAATCCGCTTCAACGCCCAGCCGGTGGAGCATGTGGCCGTGTTGCCGGGCGGTGGTGACCAAAAGGAACGCTTGGAGCGTGTACGCGCGTTGGGGTGTGACACACTCATCACCGGCTATTGGTGGCCCAGCGGCAGCCATGAATACGCGGAAGAACAGCGCGCCGCCTTGCGCACCCTGATTCCCGATCTGCCGATGAATTTGCTCGGCGCTTCGCACTACGCCAGCGAAATGGTCGTGTTGCGCGATATATTGCCGGGCTGGTTTCGCGGGGTAGGCGTGGAAGCGCGCTTTGTCCGCCAACCCGAACCCTGGCGCTAACCCATACGCGGATGGCTTGGCTTATTGCCTTCCGCACGCTCCTAAAACGCGCGGTTGCGCCGAAAAGCAGCCGCCGATATGCCACATGGCACACCCTTCCCCCGCCTCAGCGCGCTATAATGAGGGCGAGATTGCGAACGCCCACACTAAAGATAGCGCTCGTCAACGCCCCTCCTCTACACCCTAGAGCGGCAGATTCTCCTCGACCCGTGACGGCCTGGCCGTAGCAGTCAGTGGAACGGAGCTTGCGATGACCGATGAGAAACGGTTCACCCCAGAAGAATTGCTTAGAAAGGCCGAAAAACCCGCCCGAGAAGCCATCCCCCTACACCGCTTCTACCAGGGCAAGATGCAAACCGCCTTGCGTTGCCAAGTGCGCGACCTTTACGACTTTTCGGTCTGGTATACCCCGGGCGTAGCCGCCCCGTGTAAAGCGATTGCCGAAGACCCGGAGCTGGTCTACGAATTCACCAACAAATGGAACACCGTCGCCGTGATCTCGGACGGCACGCGCGTTTTGGGCCTGGGCGATATCGGCCCCAAAGCCGGTTTGCCGGTGATGGAAGGGAAAGCGCTGCTCTACAAATATTTGGGCGGCGTGGACGCTTACGCGATTATGCTGGACACCAAAGACCCGGACAAGATCATCGAAACGGTGCTGACGCTCCAACCGGCATTGGGCGGTGTGAACCTGGAAGACATCTCTCAGCCCAAATGCTTCCGCATCCTGGATACTTTGCGCGAACATGCCGAAATCCCCGTCTGGCACGACGACCAACAGGGCACGGCCAGCGTCACTTTGGCGGGCATGATCAACGCGGCCAAGGTGGTCGGCAAACGCTTGGAGGATATGCGCATTGTCTTTGTGGGCGCGGGCGCGGCGAATGTGGCGTGCTCGCGCTTGCTGTTTGCGTATGGGGTCGACCCTTCCAACTGCCTGATGCTCGATAGCAAGGGCATCTTGGGCAAACACCGCAAAGATATTTACACCCGCCGCGCCGAATACGTCCAGCGCTGGCATCTGTGCATGATCACCAACGCCGAGGAGATCAAGGGCGGGATTGACGTGGCGCTGCGCGGCGCGGACGCGGTGGTGGCGCTTTCGCGCCCGGGCCCGGGGATCATCAAGCCGGAGTGGATCAAGGGGATGGCGCGCGACCCGATTGTCTTTGCCGAAGCCAACCCGATCCCCGAAATTTGGCCTTGGGAAGCCAAAGAAGCGGGCGCCGCCGTGATCGCCACCGGACGCTCGGACTTCCCCAACCAGGTCAATAACTCGCTGTGCTTCCCGGGCATCTTTCGGGGGGCGCTGGACGTGCGGGCGCGCACGATCACCGATGAGATGGCGATCGCGGCCTCCGAAGCGATTGCGGCGATGGCCGAAGAGCAAGGGTTGGGGCCGGAACATATCCTGCCGACGATGGATGACTGGGAGGTTTTCCCCAGAGAGGCGGCAACGGTGGCGATGAAGGCGGTTGAGCAAGGGGTAGCGCGCAAGCCCACGACTTATGAAGAAGAGTACGCGCGCGCCGAGAAGATCATCCGCACCGCGCGGGATATGACCAAGTTGCTCATGCGCGAAGGGTTTATCCCGCCAGCGCCGGAGCTGGACGAGTAACAGAGAGGGGAGAACAATGCACGAGCTAATCGTTATCGGGGGAGGGCCGGCAGGGTTGGCCGCCGCAGCTTATGCCGTGCGCAAACGCATGGACGCGCTGTTCATCTCTAAGGGGCTGGGCGGACGCACCAAGCGGCAGTTGCGGTTACCCTGGGTGGAAGACTACCAAGTGATCATCGGCGCGGAAACGATCCAGCGTTTCCGCTCGCAGCTCGAATATCTGGACTTTATGCGCGTGCGCGGAAACGTGCGGCACATCGCGCGGTTGGAAGAAGGCTTCCGCGTGGAAGTGGCCAACGGGCACAGTTACGAAACGCGCACGGTGATCGTGGCAACTGGCGCGAATGGAGAGATGCTGAATATCCCGGGCGAAAAAGAGTTCGAGATGCGCGGGCTGTGCTATAGCACGATGACCTACGCGCCGCTGATGGTCGACCGCAACGTGATCGTGGTGGGCGCGGAGATGATGGCTTTGCGCGCGGTGGCCGAACTTTCGCGCATTGCCACGCATGTGACGCTGGTCGCGGAAAAAGCCGGCCATCTGGATACTCCCACCGGCCAGATCGTGCTTGCTGCGCCGAACGTGTCGGTTAAGCGGGACACGCATCCGGTGGAAGTGGTCGGGGATGACTTTGCGCGCGCGCTGGTAGTGGAGCGCGAGGGCCAGCGGGAAGAAATTCCCGCCGACGCGATTTTCGTGGAACGGCGCTTGATCCCCAACTCCGGCTTGGTGGCAGACCTGGCCGAACTGGACGAGTGCGGCTTTGTGGTGGTGGACACACGCAATCGCACCTCGGTGCCCGGGCTTTTTGCGGCGGGCGACGTGACCAACGCAATGACCTTCCAGGTATTGATGGGGCTGGGCGACGGGGAAAAAGCCGCCCTGAGCGCGTTCGACCATCTGCTGGGCATGGGCAGCGCGGATTTTGCGTGCACGCGGGGACGGTAACCCGTCCGGCGAGGTGTTTGGGCGCAGAACAGGCGCGGCGCGCCGCCGCCGATTTACGACCTCGGCGGCGCGCCGCGCCCTCGCGCCCCCGACCACACACGATCCCCCACCAGCTCGCGCTCGATTTACTCGTCCCCCTGCGGGCACAGCGGCTCAACACGGAACGTGGCGCGCTGCTCACACGTCAGCTCCGGCACATAGCGATTGGCGCGCGTCCAGGCGATCAACTGCTCCAAATCCAACGGCGAAACGTCCCATAGCCGCGCGGTCTTGTCTTGCGCGCCGGAAAGCGCCCGCCGCCCATCCGACAACACGGCCAGCGCCCACACCGGTGAGTCCACGTCGTTTTGGCGCACCAGCCGCGCCCCGTCTACTTCCCAGGTGCGGATCGTGCCATCTTCGGACGCGCTGATCACGTAGTCCCCGTCCGGCGTGAAGCCCGCGCCCGTGATCGGGGCGGTGTGGCCGACAAAACGCGCCAGCACATCGCCGCTTTCCACGTCCCAAAGCAGCAGCAAGCTATCCCCGCCGCCGGAAAGGAACGTCCGCCCGTCGGGGGCAAACTGCACCGCTTCCACCGCGCCGTCGTGCCCCTCGTAGGACTGGAGCGGTTGCCAGGTTTGCGCGTCAAAAAGCACGATGCGCGGGTCTTGTACGTCTCCACCCGCCAGAAGCAGCGAGCCGTCCGCGTTGAAAGCCAGTGCGTCCACCCAGTCGGCGAACTCCTCGATCTTTTGCTGCATCTCGCCCGTTTCTACGTCCCAGACGATGATCCAAGTGTCTTTGCCGCCGGTGACCAACGTCTTGCCGTCCGGGCTGAAAGCCGCCGCCTGGACCCAGTCCGCATGGCCGACAAAGCGCTGCACGATCTCGCCCGTCTGCACGTCCCAAAGCAGCAGCACGTCGTCCTCGGTGCTCTCGTAGTCCGTGCCCGCTGCGTCGCCGGAAAGCGCCAGGCGCCCGTCCGGACTGAAAGCCAAGACGGTCGGGAAGGCTGTATGTTTGTCGAAAACCCCGATCTGCTCACCGCTTGCCACGTCCCAGATGCGGATCAAGTGGTCGAATTCCGCCGTGAGCGCAGTTGTGCCGTCCGGACTAACGGCCACGTCTACCACGCCCGCCGTGTGCCCCAAGAAGCGCCGCAGCTCCGCGCCGTTGTAAACGTCCCACAGCCGCAACGTGCCATCGCCGGAAGCCGAGAGGATTTGCGACTCGTCGGGGCTGAAGGTGGCCTCTTCCACAAAATCCGTGTGGCCGCTGAAGCGTAAAAGCTCCTCGCCCGTCGCCAAGTCCCACAGCCGCACGGTCGCGTCGTCGGAGCTGGTGAGCGCGCGTTGGCCGTCGGCGGAAAAGGCCACCGACTTAACCCAATTGCCGTGCCCTTGCAGTTGCAAAAGCTCCTCGCCCGTCTCCAAGTCCCACAGCCGCGCGGTTTGGTCTTGTCCGCCGGAAAGCACATAGCGCCCGTCCGCGCTGACCGCCACGCTGGCGACTTTGCCTTCGTGCCCCTCAAAGACGCGCAACACCTCGCCCGTTGCCACGTCCCACAAGATCAGCGTGCCGTCGTAAGAGGCGGAAACCGCACGCTTCCCGTCCGGCGTGAAGGCCACCTCACGCACGCGCTCGCTATGCCCTTCGACGGTCTCGGTTGCGGGGTCGTCCGGCCCGTAAACGCGCAACACCTCGCCCGTCGTCACATCCCACAAAATCAAGCGCCAGTCGTCGCCCGCCGTCAGCACTTGGTTGGGATCAGCGGGGTTAAAGGCCAAATCCCGCACCGCGACGCCGTCCTCGTGCCCTTCGACGGCCTCAGTTGCAGGGTCGTCCGGCCCGTAAACGCGCACGATCTCGCCCGTTTGCGCGTCCCAAAGGATCATGCGGCTGTCCCGTCCGCCGGAAAGGATATGTCGCCCATCCGGCGCAAAGCGCACGATCCGCACAAAGCGCTGATGCCCTTCCAGAGGCTCGGTGTTCGGGTCGTCCGGGCCGAAGGTGCGCAGCGGCTGGTAGCTCTGCATGTCCCACAAGATCAGCTTGCCGTCGAAGTCGCCCGCCACTGCCTGCGTGCCGTCCACGTTGTAGTCCACCGAGATCACGAGTGTGTCGTGGGCGGTGAAAACGTGGCGCGTCCCGGGGGCATAAGCCGCCTGCGCCAGGATAAATTGCGCCTCCGACGGCGGATCGGGGATCACGTTGGCGGCCAAACCGAGCGCAATAGCCAGGTCTTTGTTTTCGTTAACCAGCATCTCGGTTTGGGCGTTGGCCGCCAGCGCCAAGCTATGCGAAACTTCCGCGCTCCGTTCGGCGACGGTGCGTTGACGCTCAGCGTTGCGGCGCTCGTCTTCTGCCGTGCGATAGTTGCGGTACGCCAGCAGCGCCAACACGCCCGCCACCAACGCCGCGACCGTCATCACGGCCACCAACGCCCGCAAGCGCTGCCGCGAGCGCCTTTCGAGCAGTGCCTCACGCTCGGCACGGGCGCGCTCTTCGGCGGCGCGGCGTTCGCGTTCGGCGACGCTGGCGCGCACATATTCCCGCTCGCCCTCGGTGAGCGCAATCGTGCCGCGCTCGACGAGTTGCTCGAATTGCTGCAAGCGCATCCCCGCCGCCAAAAAGCTGGGGTCGCGCCCCTGCTTTTGCCACTCTGCATAGGCCGCCGCCAACCGCCGCTGGAGCAAAATATCCTCGCGGTTGTCGTCCAGCCAGGCGCGCAACTGCCCCCACTCGCGGATCAGGGCCTCATGCGCCACCGCGACGGTCGGGGTGCGCGTTTCCGGGTCATGGTCGAAGGTCAGCAGCCGATATTTGCCGAGCGTGTCTAACACGTCGTGGAGCACGGCCTCGTCTTCCGCCAACGAAAGCAGCTCGGTAAGCAAAACGCGCCGCCGCGTGTCTTCCGCGCCTTCGCGCAAGGTCACCAGCCGCAAGAAAAGCTGGCGCATCGCCTCTTGTGCAACGGGACTGGCCGCCTCGTAGACTTCCTGGGCACGGCGCGCCAGCGCGCCCAACACGCCGCCGCTCGCGTGGTAAGCTTCCAACGTCAGCACGTTGCCCTGCCGCCGCTCGAAAACTTCGGTCAGCGCGTATTGCAACAGTGGCAAAGCCCCGGGCTGTTCGGCGATGTCCGCGATGATGGCGGCCACCAGGCCGGTTTCCACCGTCACGCCCACGCGCTCCGCCGGCCCGATGATCGCCTCGCGCATCTCGTCCGCGCTGAGCGGCAAGACCACCTCATTACGCTTGCGCACCAGCTCGCCGAACTGCGGATAGAGCAGCGGGCGGTCGTAGAAGTCCGCGCGCATGGTCACGATCACGCGCAAGCGGCTGTGCGGGGCGGTTACGGCGCTGTGCAACAGCTCCAGGAAGTGCGTGCGAGTCGCCTCGTCCTCGGTGAGCGTGAAGACCTCCTCGAATTGGTCGATCACCAACACCAACTCGGCCTGCTCGTCCGGC
>JALSSH010000202.1 GCA_026984385.1 Ardenticatenia bacterium
AACGGGGCAACCCCGCCACGTTTGATTATATGCGGGAGCGGCGTCGGGGGCTACTTTTTGCCACGAAGAGAGAACCAACGGAAAAATTCGGGAGAGGCGACGGCACGACCACAATCGCATCGGGTGAGACATGCGCCGCTTAAAACAGCGTTCAAATCCCCGCCCCCGTGTGCTACAATGTGCGCCATGAACACAGAAACACGCACCTACCGCTACTACGACCTGGTGATGGCGCTGTTTGTCACCGTGTTGCTGATCAGCAATTTGCTCAGCAGCGCCAAAATCGTGGACTTGCGCGTCTCGCTCGGCCCGATCCCGTTGGCCTTTGACGCGGGCACGCTCGTTTTCCCGATCAGCTACATCTTTGGCGACGTGCTGACCGAGGTCTACGGCTACAAACGCTCGCGCCGCGTTATTTGGGCGGGCTTTGGCGCGAACGTATTGCTCGGCCTTTTTGTCTGGCTGGCGGGCGTGCTCCCGGGCGAGGCCGAATGGCAAAGCTACGCCGGTCAAGAAGCCTACGACGCGATCCTGGGCGGCGTCAGCGGCTTGATCGTCGCCAGCTTGGTCGCCTACTTCCTGGGCGAATTTTCCAATAGCTACGTGCTGGCGAAAATGAAGGTTTGGACCGAAGGGCGCTGGCTCTGGACGCGCACCATCGGCAGCACCCTTGTCGGCGAGGGCGTGGATACGGTTACCTTTATGCTGATCGCCACCGCGCTCGGCGTCTTCCCGCCCCAGATCATCGTCTCGCTGATCGTCACCAACTACATCCTGAAGGTGGGCTTTGAGGCGTCGCTGACCCCCCTCACCTATCAGGTCGTCAACGTGCTGAAGGCGGCAGAAAACGAGGACTACTTCGACCGCCATACCGACTTCAACCCGTTTCAGTTGGGCGTCTAGAGCCTGCCGCTGATGCTATATCTGGTCGCTACCCCTATCGGCAACTTGGGCGACATCACGCTACGCGCGCTGGAAACCTTGCGCAACGTGAACCTTGTCGCCAGCGAAGACACACGCAAAACCGGCTTGCTGCTCAAGCATTTTGGCATCCACAAACCTCAAATCGCCTTCCACGAGCACAACGAAAAGCGCGCCGCTCGCCGCGTGCTGGCCGCGTTGGCCGAAGGGCGCTCGGTGGCGCTGGTGACCAACGCCGGAATGCCCGGCATTTCCGACCCGGGCTTTACGCTGGTGCGAGAAGCGATCCGCGCAGGCTTCGACGTAACCGCGATCCCCGGGCCAAGCGCGGTGGTGATGGCGGTGGTGCTTTCCGGCTTGCCTGCGCACAGCTTCACCTTTCGCGGTTTTCCGCCGCGCAAAAGCGGCGCGCGCCAACGCTTTTTGGCGATAGACGCGGCTTCCCCGCACACGCTGGTTTTTTACGAAAGCCCGTACCGTCTGCTCAAATTCCTGGACGACGCGCTGACCGTTTACGGCAACCGCCCCGCCGCCGTCGCCAACGAGTTGACCAAGCTCTTTGAAAACGTGCAACGCGGGCGGCTTGCGGAGCTGCGCGCCTGGTTTGAGCAAAATCCCCCGCGCGGCGAGTATACGGTCGTTGTCGCAGGGGCGGGCGTGGATGTGCCGCCCTGGGAAGTGCCCGATGCCGCCGAATGAGATGCCGCGCCGATTGACCTTGCCGCACGGCGAGATCGCGCTGCCGGCGTTCTTGCCGGACGCCACGCGGGGCGTGGTGCGCGCAGTGGATAGCGCCGACCTGGAAGCGTGCGGCGTGCAAGCGCTGGTGATGAACACCTATCACCTGATGCAAAACCCAGGCTCCTCTACAGTCAAAGCGCTGGGCGGCCTGCACCGCATGACGGGTTGGCCGCACCCCATCGTCACGGACTCGGGCGGCTTCCAAATCTACTCGCTCATTCGCCAAAACCCGCGCTACGGGCGCTTGACGGAAAAAGGCGCAGTCTTCACGCCCAGCGGCACGGGGCGCAAATTCACGCTCACGCCGGAAAAGAGTATCCAGCTTCAGATGCGCTACGGGGCGGACGTGTTGGTGTGCTTGGACGATTGCACCCACCCCGACGATCCAGCAGAAGAACAGCGGCGCTCGGTGCAACGCACGGTGGCTTGGGCGCGGCGCGCCAAAGCCGAGTTCACGCGCTTGGTGGCGGGCAAAGACTGGCCGGCGGGTCGGCGCCCACTGCTTTTCGCGGTGGTGCAGGGCGGCAACGATCCCCAGCTCCGCCGCGCGTGTGCCGAGGCGTTGCTGGAGATCGGCTTCGACGGCTACGGCTACGGCGGCTGGCCTCTGGACGCCGAGGGCGCGTTGTTGCGCGAGATGCTCGCGCTGACGCGGGAGCTTATCCCGCCGCAATTTCCGCTCCACGCGCTGGGTGTCGGGCATCCGGCCAACGTGGTTGCCTGCGCCCAGATGGGCTACCCCACCTTCGACAGCGCCATGCCCACGCGAGACGCGCGCAACGGACGGCTGTGGGCCTTCACAGAAAGCGGGCCTGCGGCGATCTCGGCGGGCGGCGCGGACTGGTTCACCTACGTTTACGTGGGCGACGACAAGCACACCAAAACCGCCACTCCCCCCGACCCAACGTGTGACTGCCTTGCCTGCCAACGCTACTCGCTGGGCTATCTGCACCACCTTTATAAGATCGGAGACGCGCTCTATTTGCGGCTGGCGACGGTGCACAATCTGCGCTTTATGGCGCGGCTGATGGCTGCTTTGCGGAAGGGGCACAATGAGCCGTAAAAATAAACGCCCACGCGATAACCAGGCCGCCCGAGTGGAAAAGATCGTGGCGGCGGTGCGCAACAGCCCCAAATATCGCAGCGTGTGCGAGGACGTGGTGCGGCGCATTGCGCGCGACGAACTGCCCAAGTGGCGCAGCCCGCGCCTGGCGCTCAAAGCGGTGAAAAACCGTTTGCATCAGGTGGGCGGGGCCTACCTGCGCGGCCCGATGGAATATGACTTGTGGTTGCGCGCGCTGCGCGAGCTGGGCACGCCTCCGCCCGAAAGTGAGCTGCGCAAAGCCTGCCGTCTGATCATGCGCGCGCACGCTTCCACGCGCGAACGGCTGCCGATTCTGGAAGAGTTTTACGCGCGCACGCTGGGGCCGATTGCGCCGCTACACTCGGTGTTGGATTTGGCGTGCGGGCTGAACCCTCTGGCGATCCCCTGGATGCCCCTTGCGCCGAACGCGCACTATTA
>JALSSH010000203.1 GCA_026984385.1 Ardenticatenia bacterium
AGGCGGAAACCTTCCGGTTTTCTTTGCGTCAACACGCGGCCAAGAACGTTAGACGCTTGGCTGCATAGCTAGGGCCAAATTGGGGTCAACTTTGATCCCCGGCCCCATCGTGGTAGAAACGACAACACGCCGTACATACGTCCCTTTGGTCGAAGCCGGACGCACACGCCGAATGGTATCCATCACGGCGGCCATGTTGTCCAGCAATTGCTGTTCGCTGAAGCTGACTTTGCCGATGGGGACATGGATATTGGCGGTCTTGTCGTTGCGGAACTCTACACGACCGGCTTTGGCTTCTTGGATGGCGCGGGGCAGGTCTTCCGGCTGGACCAGCGTACCGGCTTTCGGGTTCGGCATGAGGCCCTTGCGCCCCAACACACGCCCCAAACGCCCGATCTTGCGCATCATTTCCGGAACGGCCAGCGCCACGTCGAAGTCCGTCCACCCCTCGTTAGATATCTTGGCGATCACTTCGTCGTCTGCGATGATGTCCGCGCCTGCTTCTTCTGCGATCTTGGCGGCTTCGCCTTCCGCGAAAACCAAGACGCGCACGGTTTTCCCCAACCCGTGCGGCAAGAGCACCGTCGAGCGCACTTGCTGATCGCTGTGGCGCGGGTCAATGCCCAAGCGCACATGCAGCTCGACCGTTTCGTCAAAGTTGGCGGGCGCGACTTCCTTCGCCAGCTTAATCGCCTCTTCGGGCGTGTATAGTTTGTCGTTGTCTACCTTTTGGGTAGCAGCCTGATATTTTTTGCCACGTTTCGGCATGATATGCTCCTTGTGGTGCGTATGGGCTTTGCGCCCTCCCACCGATGCTAGAGATGACGGGTTAGTCTACGATCTCGATGCCCATGCTGCGGGCCGTGCCTTCGATCTGGTGCATCGCGCCCTCGATGTCGATCGCGTTGAGGTCTTTCATCTTGATCTCGGCGATCTCGCGCACTTGCTCGCGGGTGAGCTTGCCCACTTTGTCGCGGTTCGGCTCAGCGGACCCTTTTTCCACGCCAGCGGCGCGGCGGATAAGGAACGCGGCGGGCGGGCTTTTGAGCACGAACTTGAACGAGCCGTCGCTGAAGATCGAGATTTCCGCCGGAATGATTTCCCCGATACGGCTGCCGGTGCGGGCGTTGTACTCTTTGCAAAACGCTGAGATGTTGATCCCGTGCTGGGCCAACGCAGGTCCAATAGGCGGTGCAGGCGTGGCCTTGCCAGCCGGAATCTGCAACTTGACAACAGCTTTCAATTTCTTGGCCATGTGTTTATCCTTTTACTTTCGTCCGTTCATACATAGAGCGTCCCCCTAGGGGGCCGCTCTGGAAAACGCTCAACCGTTCTCGCCGTGTGCTGGGGCTAGGCTTTTTCCACCTGCAAAAAGTCCAGCTCCACCGGCGTTTCGCGCCCGAAGAAAGAAACCAGCACGCGCACTTTGGCCCGCTCCATGTCAATATCACTGACCGTGCCCATGAAGTCATTGAACGGGCCGTCAATGATGCGCACACGCTGCCCGGGCTTGAAGGTGACTTTGAGCTTGGGCGCTTCGGCTTCCATACGCCGCATGATCTGGGCGATCTCTTCCGGACGGAGCGGGGTAGGTTCGTTGCCCATGCCCACAAAACCGGTCACGCCCGGGGTGTTGCGCACCACGTACCACGAATCCTCATCCATGATCATCTGCACAAGGATATAGCCGGGGAAAACGCGGCGCTCGATTTTGCGACGTTTGCCCTCCTTGACTTCGATCTCTTCTTCAGTGGGCACAACCACGTCGAAGATTTTGTCTTGCATCCCCATCGTTTCGATGCGCTGTTCGATAGCGTGGCGGACTTTGTTTTCCTGGCCGGAATAGCAGTGCACCACGTACCATTGGCGATCGTCTTGTGGTTCGTTTTTTTCTTCTACGCCCTCGCCCAAAACCGACGCAATGTCACCAAGCCGATCACCGCGTTGGCTGGGCAACTCTTCTTTGGGAATGTCGGCCTCGCCGTCCTCATCCAAATAGACCGGTTCGGGATCGAAGTCTACGTCCTCGTCGTGATAGTTATCGTCTTCAAACATCGCCGCCACCTACCTTTTAGAGCTTGTACCAACGGACGTAGTCCATGCGTTGCGACCGGCTCTGATGTGTGTGCTGTTCAATAAGCCGGGCGGGCTTAGATGCGGCGACGTAATGCCAAATAGCCGCCCCCGCTGACGAGCACCATTGCCGCCGCGACCGCCAAAAAGACCCCTTCGGAGTCCGGATGGAACGCTTGGCGGAACCACCAGCTAAAGAAGGCGTCCAACGCGCCCAACCCAATAGCGAAAGCCACCGTCACGCCCAAAACCAAGATCGTGAGGTTGCGAGCTTCTTCGCGGGTGGGCCAAGTCACTTTCTGCATTTCCGCCACCACCCCGCGCAGATACGCCACCACGCTCCGCACAACCGGAATGCGTTCCACGAAGCCACGGGACTTCTTCTGCGGCTTAGCGGCCTGACGGGCGCTGGGCGTAGGCCGTTCTTTGTCGCGCGGTGCGGGCAGCGCAACTTCTTGGGTAGAGCGGGTTGATTTTGTGTTTTTGGTCGTTCCTGCGCGTTTACGGGCCACGATTGACTCCTCGACAATGGGTTTGTCTGTCGCCTATATCCAAGACACCGTCCCAAGGACGGTGTCTGACACAGTGAGCGCGTCTGCAAGGCAGGGGTGGTAGGACTCGAACCCACAACCTACGGTTTTGGAGACCGTTGCTCTGCCAAATTGAGCTACACCCCTGAGTCTGGGGCCTGCCAGCGCCCCAACGTCACCGACTTACTTGGTTTCGCGGTGCAACGTGTGCTTCCGGCAGCGCTTGCAATATTTGCGCAGCTCGATACGCTGCGGATCGTTCCGCCGGTTTTTCATGGTCGTATAGTTGCGCTCCTTGCACTCTGTGCAAGCCAAGTGCACAACGATACGAACATCCTTTTTCTTTGCCATCAGTTCACCTTGTCGCCCGCTATGGGAAAGTGGGCCGGCGCGGCGAACGCCGGCCCCTCAGTCGTCTACTCCAGGATTTCGGTAATCACGCCCGCGCCGACCGTCAGGCCGCCTTCGCGGATGGCGAACTTCGAGCCTTTTTCCAACGCCACCGGCGTGATCAGCTCCACTTCCAAGTTCACGTTGTCGCCCGGCATGACCATCTCCACGCCTTCCGGCAGCGTGATC
>JALSSH010000204.1 GCA_026984385.1 Ardenticatenia bacterium
GCCGACCACCAGCATCACGTCTGCCGTGCTGCTCAGCCGCATAGCGCGTTCCAGCAAATCTTGGGGCAAGTTTTCCTCAAACCACACCACATCCGGGCGCACATACGCGCCGCAATGAGGGCAGCGTGGCGGGCCGGTTTCTTTGTCCCACTCCAGCGCGCTCACATCCACATAGGTCGGATCGCCCTGGCAGTTGGCGAAGCACTTGTTCTTGTGAATGTTGCCGTGAATGGGGATCACGTCGCGGCTGCCCGCTTGCTGATGCAGCCCGTCAATGTTTTGCGTGATCACGACCAGCTCGTCCACCAGCGTTTCCATCTCCGTGATGGCGCGATGACCGGCGTTCGGGCGCGCGTCGGCGATCAGCGCGCGGCGATATTCGTACCAGTCCCAAACGCGCTTGGGGTTGCGCCGAAAGGCGCGCGGTGTTGCCAACTCCATCGGGTTAAAACGCGCCCAAAGTCCCTCTTGGGCGTCGCGGAAGGTCGGGATGCCGCTTTCCTTGGAGATGCCCGCGCCGCTCAGCACCACCAGATGCCGACTTTGTAGCAGCGTGCGCGCCACCTCAGCGATGGTCTGCTCGGAAATTTCCCCCTGTCCGGTCATATTTGCGCTGCTCCTTCTCCCAAGCCGAGATCGCTCTGGCCCGAGCATGGGAACTCGTGCTAAACTAACGTAGAGTTTACCATACTGCGGCGTCAGGGTTACGGCGTGGCCGTAACACGGCGCTGCGAGCAGCCGTTGGAAAGTTAAACATGGACGATTCCGCTTCCGCTTCGGACTACGACGCCCTCATCCGTGACGCTTACGCCACCGACACGGCGCTTTCTGTTCGCATCCACACACACGCGCACTACACCCACCCCCAAATCGACTTTCCCAACTGGGTGTTAGACCGCATCACCTGGCGGGGAGACGAGCGCGTGTTGGATATCGGCGCAGGGACCGGCATGTACCTAGAACGGGTGCGCCAGCGCGTGCCGCAAGGTGAGCTGGTGGCCGGTGACCTTTCGCACGGGATGTTACAGCGCATCCGCGAACGTCAAAACGAAAATGCGCATATCGTGCGGCTCAACGCGCAACAGCTCCCCTTCCCTGCGCATACGTTCGATGTGGTGCTGGCGAACCACATGCTCTTTTTCGTACCGGATATCGCCCTGGCGCTGGGCGAAATTCGCCGCGTGCTGCGTCCGGAAGGATGTTTGTTAGCCGCCACCAACAGCGCCAACACCATGGCCGAGTTTGACACACTTTCACGCCGCGCGTGCACGTTGTTAGGTTTCCCGGGCGTGCGCTTTGAATCGCCGCACAACCGCTTCACGCTGGAAAACGGCCCCAAGCAATTGGCGCGCTATTTCCGCGCGGTGGCGCGTTATGACATCCCCAGCCACTTCCGCTTTGCCGAACCCGAACCGGCGCTGGCCTATATTGACAGCCTGCGCGCGCTCAACGAGCCACAATTGCCGGACGAGTTGAGCTGGGAAGAGTTCATGGACGCGGTAGAAAAACAAATCCGCCGCTTGATACGGCGGGCGGGTGAGCTGCGCGTGCAAAAACTTTCCGGCGCGCTGGTCGCCACAGACGGCGGCTGCTTTGCGCGCGACTACCTAACAAAGCTCAACGAGCACGCACCGGAGACGTAAACATAAACAGGCCAGCAAGGATAGCTGGCCTGTTCCGATTGAAGCCGTCCCGGGCCTCAGTCTTCGTATTCCACGATCTCGACGTATTCGTCCGTTGCGCCCTTTTGCCAGTAGATGCGCGGCACGATGGACTGTTTGATGATGCGGTCTTTGTATTGCATCACACGGCGGATCACGCTTTCCACCAGCGTATCGTCCAGCAAATGCGGCTTCAGCCCCAGATCGTAAAGCTCGTTATGGTCGGGGTTGTAGTAATGTTCTTCCGCCTCCACACGCGGATTGCGATAGTGGCCGATGCGCACCTGCAAGCCGACCGACTCCGCCGCCCGTTTGACCGCGCGCGCCAGCTCCAGCGCCGAAAAACGCTCCACCCACTGGTTAAAAACGCGCATTCGCCCCGGCTCCGGCGGGTGCAACGCGGTAAGCTCCACGCATTGCAACGTGTCCAAAATATTCAGATAACCGCGCGTTTGATGCCCCTTGCCGAAAACGGTCAACGGAATGCCCGCCACCGCCTGAACACAAAAACGGTTGAGCGCCGTCCCAAAAGACTCGTCATAGTCAAAGCGGGTCAGCAAACGGTCGTCGAGGTTGGCTTCCGGCGTTTCGATGCCGTAAACCACGCCTTGGTTGAGGTCGGTGGCGCGCAAGTTCCAGATTTTGCACGCAAACATAATGTTGTTGCTGTCGTGCACTTTGGTCAGATGGTAAAACGAGCCGGGCTGCTTGGGAAAAGGCAAAACATCTTTGCGCCCGCGATATTCCACCTCAAAATACCCTTCCGGGATGTCAATGTTCGGCGTGCCGTACTCGCCCATCGTGCCCAGCTTGATAAGGTGTGCTTCCGGTACGAACTCGTGCATAGCCCAAAGCACGTTCAACGTGCCGTTGACGTTGTTTTCGTGCACGCGCACCGCATGATGCACGTCAATCATCGAATAGGGCGCGCTGGGGATCTCGCCGTAGTGGACGATGGTTTCCGGCTGAAATTCGCGGATCACCTTGCTGATGAAAAACCAGTCCTTGATGTCGCCAATGTACATCTGAATTTTGCGGCCCGTCACTTCCTCCCACGCCGCGACGCGCGCGTGCAAAGACGCGATCGGGGTGAGGCTGTCGGTGCCACGCTCGGCGTGCATCAAACGGCGGGTGAAGTTGTCCACTACCGCGACCTCGTGGTCGCGCTGGCTGAAGTACATCGCGGTCGGCCATCCCAAATAACCGTCGCCACCTAAGACCAGGATACGCATTGCTTCACTTATCTCCTCAGTGTAAACCGTCGAATCGCTGCCGCCTACAAGGCTGTAGGCGCGCTGTGGCGGCACATGGGTGCATTATACCGCGTTCGGGAGGCACGGGGCGAAGTTTTGGACGAGGTCGCAGAGCAGCACAAGGCCGCTTCCGAGCGTGCGCGCGGTGGGGGTGAGGGCACGAGCACCCCTCCACCACACCTCACCTTTTCAGAACGCGAACCCCTCCACCAAATACGGCGCAACCCGCGTCTGTGGAGCGACGGCGCGCACGTCCGCTTGCAAC
>JALSSH010000205.1 GCA_026984385.1 Ardenticatenia bacterium
ACCCAGGGACTCATGCCGTTGCGGTCGTCCAGAAAACCGACCAACACCAACCAAAACGTGCTCGCCAGCACCGCCCCAAACTCGATCAAGTAACCCGGGGGGCTAAAAAGCGCCAGCGCCACTACAAACGCACCGTAGATCGCCAGCCCCCCCATGAGCGGGGTAGGGTTGTTGTGTATCTTACGGCTGCTGGGTTGGTCCAGCACGCCCAGGGAAAAAGCCAACCGCTTTGTGAGCGGGGTAAAGCCTGCCGCCGCCACAAAACCAGCGATCATCAGCGGGAGAAATTGGGTCATGTGCATCACATTTTCATTATCTGCCCCAGCCGTTAGCGAAGTTGTGTCGCGTGCATTCTGCATATTCGCGCTCACAACGAGCCGAGTATAGCGTATCCCCCGATGAACATAAAGTGGCTGCGCAGAGCACGCAGGGCAATCGTTTGGCCGCAACCGAATAACCCGCCACCCCAACGGTGAAGGATAAGGTTTGCAGTTTGACGCTCGGTTTTGCGAAAACCTGCCCAGCGCGGTAGTATTCCGCGCGCCATGAGATATATCAGCAGGGTTTGGGGGGCGGGAGACGTGTTGGAATGCAGGAAAAGCACACACCGCAAGACGATTCACGTGTGGCATTACGTCTATTGATCGGCGGAGGCGCATTGGCGTTGGCCGTCGTGCTGGGGGTATCCGCCGCGTTGCTGCTATGGCTGCCGAGCGATGTCCCCTCAACGCCCCGCGCACCGACGGAAAACACCGCCGTGAGCGCCACGCTGGGCGTGGCACAGGTCAGCACGCCGACCGCCACCGCCTCGCCGACCTCTACGCCCACGCCGTATCCCACCTTCACGCCCAGCCCCACCCGTCCGCCCGTTGAGTGGACGCAACCGACCGCCGCGCCGGATGTGGTCGCCGCCGCGCTGGACCAACCCGTCGGATATTCGGCGGAAGAAGGGAACGTTTCGCGCGCGCTCAACCCGCTGACCATCATCCCCGCCCGTGCGCGCAGCACCGTGATTACCTACACCGTGCAAAAAGGGGATACTCTGCGCAGCATTGCGGACAAATTCGGCTTGAGCACCGACACGATCATTTGGTCCAACGACCGCTTCTACGTCAACGCCATGCGCGTTGGGCTGGAGCTGAACATTTTGCCGGTGGACGGCGTTTATCATCGCGTGCAAGGCGAGCAAACCATCGCCGAGATCGCCAAGATGTACGGAGTAGCCCCTTACGCGATCATTGATTCGGAGTTCAACACGCTTTTTAACGCCACACCCCAAACCGTGCTCCCCGAAGGGCTATACGTGGTGGTGCCCGGCGGCAAAGGCTCGACCGAGCCGATCTACTGGGACCCGGGCGTGGTGGTGAACAGCAACAGCGGCGCGGTCGGGACGGGCGTCAACGCGGGCACGACCTACGCCTCTTTTGCCGTTGGCGACCCGGGGTCGTGCGGACGCCAAGCCGTGATCGGCGGCTCGCCACCCGTCAACCCGCCTATTTGGCGACACTATGTGATCACACAAGACTTTTCCTGGCAGCACGGCGGGATTGACCTGGCCGTGCCGGAAGGTACGCCGGTTTACGCGGCGGGTGGCGGCACGGTGATCTTCAGCGGATGGAGCACCTGGGGTTACGGCTACACGGTCGTGATCGCACACGGCGGCACGCTGAGCATCTACGGCCACTTGAACGGCTCTTTTGTGCGCTGCGGAGAAACGGTCACGGCAGGGCAAAACATCGCCGTTTCGGGCAACTCTGGGCATTCCAGCGGGCCGCATCTGCACTTTGAGATACGCGGAGCAAGCGGAACGCCGGTCAACCCCTGGAACTATCAGAGCTTTTAGCACCAGCCCGGGCTGTCGTTGACCACGATATAGCCTTGGATAGTTTCGGCCACAAACTGATCGCCGATGGTGGCGGTTACGTTGAGATAGACCACGTGTAAGCCAACCTCCAGGTTGGACGTGTCCGCGTAGAGCTGCACGGTGTCGCCGCTGCGCACGGTCTGGGGATAAATCTCCAACGTGGGGCCGTCCGGTTCAGCCACCGCCTCGACCTGCGCCACAAAGCCGCCTCCCGGGTAGCCGGTGTTGAGCACCTGCACCTCCCCCACCAAGACCTTGAGTGGGCAATAGACGCTGACTTCGGCGGTCATGTTTGCCGCGTAAAGCGTCAGGCGCGGCTGATAGTCGCTGTAGCGGCGGGGCATGGTCGCCACGCTCTGGAAAACCGGCAGTGGCGAGCCGTCTTGCCGCAAAATGCCGAACCAGCGCATATGGCTACACATCGGCACCACGCCCGGCGGATAGAGCGCCCAATTGAGATTCCATAGGAACATCGGGCCGGCCCAGGGCCAGTTGCGGTCGGCCCACTGAAAAGCGCGCACGGTGTAGTCGGCCTGCTGTTGAGCCGAAACGCGCAGCCAGGCAAATCCGGCAAAGTTTGGGTCGCTGTCCGAACATTGCACGCCGTCTTCGGCAGGGTCACGCAGCCAGCCGAACTCGGTCAGCCAAATTTGCTTATCGTAGATGCCGCGCTCTTCAAAGAGCTGGCGGATCAGCTCCACACGGCGGAAAGTGAGCGTGTCGGCGCTGGGCGCGACCTCCGGCGGCTGGTTGTAGCCGTAGGGGTGATAGCCAAAAGCGTCAAACCATTGCGCCGCGCCGTTGTCCAACATCTCAGCGGCAAATTCCAGGTCGCTGATCGCGCGGCGGTCGGCGGTGGTGATGGTCGGGGCCAGCCCGCCGGAAACTACGATGATCTGCGGCGCAACGGCCTTGATCTGCGTATAGGCCACGCGCAACATCTGCGTATATTCCCAAGCGTTCGGGCCATGCGGCCACTCGTTAGCCAAGTTCGGCTCGTTGTGGACCTCGATAGCGTCCACGCCCAACGCGGCCAACTCGGCGGCGCGCTGGCGCACACTGGAGCGGAAGGCATCCCAATTGTCCGGCCAGGGAAGATCCATACGGAAAAGAATGCGCTTGTTGGGGAAAGCCGCGATCTGCCCCACTTCGTAGAGCTTGACCCAGTCCATGCCCAGGCGATCTACCAGCGCGGGGTCAAGGGGGGTGTGCGGCCCAACGTGAATGCCGTAGCCCAAATGCGGGGCGGGGAGTGTGTTTTGCTGGGCCGCGCTCGGGGACACAACCCCCAAGCTCGCGCCCAAG
>JALSSH010000206.1 GCA_026984385.1 Ardenticatenia bacterium
CCGGCGCGGGCGGTCCGGCGTAGATCAAGTTGCGCTCAAACGAGATCGCGCGCCCCGCGTAGTGCCAATTTTTGCGCGGCTCGCCCGGCTCTGGCGGGCGGTCGGGCGGCCAAAAAGCGTCTTCCAACGTGCCCAGGAAGTCATAGCCCACGCGCTGCAACACGCGCGCGCGCATCGCCTCGAACGAGTCGTTGACGCGGTCGGAAAGGTACGGTTGCGGCGCGTTGACGTTGTTAAGCAGCGCCATCCCGTAAAGCCCGTCGGCTTTCTGCGTGACCTGCTCCTCGTAAAGCGGCGCGCTGATCTCCGGGCTGGGCGGCACGCCCCCGCTCGCCACGAAGGGCGCGGGCAACGGCGTGGGTGTCCAATCCGGATCGACGGCGGGGTAATTGAGTGAAACCGCGTCGGTCGCTGCGCCGAAAGCGCCCCATGTGCCGGTAAGGATTTGCGAGCGGCGCGGCACGCGCCCGATATCCAACATATAGGCGATGCTGCCGTCATTGGGCGCCCAGGTGGGCATCTTGCCGCGCCCGACCAAAATAGGCTCGGCTTGTGGCTGTTCCACCGCCTTTACATAGACGCCTTCTACCCCTTCCACCGCGCCGCTGTAAGCAACAAGCGCTCCGTCGTTGCTCCAAGCGGGGTAATCTTCGTTAACCAGCGGCGTGTTGGTCAAGTTGACCGCTACCGCGTCGCCGCCGCCCGCGTCCAAACTCAAGATGAAAATGTCCTGGTTGCCCGTGCGCCAGCTTGTGAAGGCAATATGCCGTCCGTCCGGCGACCAGGCCGGTTCGATATCCGGCCCTGCGGTAAAGGTGGCGCGATATGCGCCTTCTTGGGCGGCGCGGGCCGGGTCGCTGCTGATGATGTAAATGTCCAAGTCCTGTGTGTCATTGTTATAGCCCTCGTAGGCGATGTACGCCCCGTCCGGTGACCAGGTGGGCGCGCCCTCAAAGCCGGGCGTGTAGGTCAAGCGCACGATAGCGCCCGTATCCATCTCCAAAATGTACAGCTCCCAATTGCCCTCGCGGTTGCTGGCGAAGGCGATGCGCTGCCCGTCCGGTGACCAGGCCGGATCGCGTTCGTCGGCAGGGGAGTTGGTCAGCCGCAGCGGGGCGCTTTGCCCCACGCTCAGCGCCCAGAGATCGTCTTGGCCGTTTTCGCGCAGCGTAAAAACCAAGCTGCCGCCCACGCGCAACGGGTCGGGGATGGGGGTGGGCGTGGGAACGGCGGTGGGAAAAAGCGCGGTTGGGGCGGCGGTTTCTTGCGCTAAGGGCCACACCCCGCCGGTGGGCAGCGTGGGGGCGTTTTGCTGCGTGGTTTGCAACACCACCACCGCCAGCAACACCAACAGCAACAGCACCGCAAAAGCGCTCAGCGCGCGGTTTTGCGCCAAAAGCGGGTCGCGCACCACAGGCGGCTCCATCTCGATCTCCAGCGCGCGTTGGGCCATGCGCGCCTGCCGCTTTGCGGACGTGCCCTCGACCACGTCTTGGGTGATTTCGTAAGCGTGTTGAGCGGTGCGCGCCGTGCCGGTCAGCGCCGCGATCGTGATCTGCACAAAGCCGACTGCGCTCATCACAACGCCGGTAATCAGCGCAAAGAGTCCCGTTTTCAGGTGGGTGGCCTGTTGAACGGTGATCATGGCGGCCCAGGCACTCAGGCGCAAAAAGGCATTGCCCAGGCGGTCGGTCAGGCGAAAGGCACGCACAAGCATAAGACGCCCCGCTCTCTGATAATTTGCGGCGTGGGATGGCGCGTCCCATCCCTCTACACCGCGCACATTCTACAGAAAAAGGAAATGGGGAGCAACTTCCAAAAGATAAGCGAACGCGCCTGTGCTTCGCCTTTACGCGCTCGTGAAGTTGTGTGTAGGCGGTTGGAAAACCACTCAGCGACGCGCCGCGCGCGCCGCTGAGTAATGCGGAGTTTTTTGCCGCGCCTTTTACCGAAAAAGGCGCGCGGTGGGGGAAAAGTGCGCCCCACAAAAATCAGTGCATCACTTGCCCCAACGTGGAACAGGCCGGGCACGACCCACCCGGACGCACAATCGCATACCCTGCCATCGGGTCGGCCCCGTAGGCGGTGAAGTCCACGTTCCAAACGATCATCAAGCGGATTTTGCCGCTGTTCTTAGAAAGTTGCGCCGCGCGCGCCAGCCATTGCGCTTGTTGGGCCACCGTCACGTTTTGCGCCCAAGCAAAGCCCGCCGGCAACGGCCCCAACCCTTCGGGCGAAAGATAGCCCAGCTCCGTAAAGCAAAGCGGCTTGGCCCCGCCAAAGGCGTTCCAATATGTGTTGACCATGCCCCAGTAGTAGCGCGTATAGTAGTTGTCGCCACGCGGATCGCCGCTGGTTTGGTCCGGCCCGACGATGCCCTCGTTGTAATGCAGCCCGATACAGTCCGCATAGCTGGCCGCGCCCGCCGCCGCCATGCCGCGTATGTAGCGGTCGTCGTTCCAGACGCGGTCTGTGCCGAACGCGCCTTCCGCGCCGGTGGGCGCAGGCGCGCCGCTGATCACCATCACGCTTGCGTTGGCGCCCTTGATCGCGTTGTACGCCTTGATCAGCATCTGCGTATAGCTGGCCGGGTTGATCTGCCCCGTCGGCCATTCGCGGTCAATGTTCTGCTCGTTCCAGACCTCGATCGCGTCCGGCCCCAGCGCGGCCACCCCGCCCAGGAAGCCCGCGAACTGATCCATATAGCCTGTGCCGCCCGCGCCCAATTGCACCGGGTCGCCCACGATGCCCAACAGGATGCGGAAGCCCTGGCTATGCGCTTCGTTGATCGCGCCTGCTGCGATCTGCGGCGAGTCACCCAGGTTGTAGCGAATTTGCCGCTTGACCCAGGTCATGCCCGCCTGACGCATCAGGTCCGCATGGGTGAAGCTATCCACATGGCCGCCCAGCTCAAACGCGCCGCCGCCCGGCGCGGGGGGCGAGGTGGGCTGTGGGGCGGGAGTGGGTTGGCCGCCGCCCCCGGGTTGGGGTTGGGGCGCGCCACCGCTGGGAATGATCAACACCTGGCCGACGTAGATCAGGTTCGGGTTGGTGATGTAGTTATCCCGCACCAGCGCATCAACCGTCGTGCCGAAGCGTGTTGCAATCCGGTAGAGTGTGTCTCCGGGCTGCACGGTGTAAGTCACGCCGCCCGCCTCCGGCCCAGGGACAGGCGTGGGCAGCGGGGTAGGTTGAG
This sequence comes from Ardenticatenia bacterium, assembly GCA_026984385.1. GTDB lineage: Bacteria > Chloroflexota > Anaerolineae > Aggregatilineales > Aggregatilineaceae > JALSSH01. The sequence goes on from JALSSH010000206.1 coordinate 3,197, forward strand.
CGGGCGCGCTGGTCGGTTGCGCGGGTGGGGCGCTTTGCCCGGGGGCCGGAATCTTGAGCACCTGCCCGACGTAGATCAGGTTCGGGTTGCTGATGCCGTTGTATTGGGCCAACACCGGCCAAGTGGTGTTATATTGCAACGCGATGCGGTAGAGATTTTCCCCAGGTTGCACCACATGGGTTTGTGTGCCGTCCTGGGCGTGTGCGGGCTGTGGATGCGCGGCTGTTGGAGCCAGCAGCAACGCGAACACCAGAACAAAGGGTAGCCATTTCAAACGCATTATGTACGCTCCTGGTCAATTTTTGTGCCAAATGCTGACTTCATCATACTGAAAAATAATATCTGCACAACTGACCCCTGCTCGCCGCCTACACTTCGTCAAACCGACGGAAGGAAACGAGCGTCGGTGTACAATAGGAGCGGTGATGAAAATTGTTTAGGGGGTGTTTATGACGCAAGAAACCATTGCCCTCGATGTGCCGACGGAGCAAATCGCTGCCTTTTGCCGACGCTGGCACATCGTCGAGATGGCGCTTTTCGGCTCCGCCTTACGAGGGGAGCTGCGCCCCGACAGCGACATCGACATACTTGTGACGTATGCGCCTGGCGCGCGGCGCACATTGGCCGGACAAATGCAGATGCAAGACGAGATCGAAGCTATTTTCGGGCGCAAAGTGGACCTGGTCAATCGGCGTGCCTTAGAGCGCAGCCGCAACTATATTCGCCGTAACGCTATCTTAAACTCTGCGAGAATCATCTGCCGCAGGGGAAAATAAACACCAGGGACAGACCTTTGCCACTGTCCCTGGTGAATTGAGCCGAATGGACCCGCCACGCACTCAGCCTTCGATCACGAATTGGCCGTTTTCGTAAAAAAGCGTCCCGTCAATCGTGATGCTGCCGCCCTGCTTCATGTCGTGCACCATGTCCCAGTGCACCTGGCTTTTGTTCGTGCCGCCCGCCTCTTCAAACGATTGCCCCAACGCCATATGGATCGTGCCGCCGATCTTCTCGTCGAAGAGCGTTTCGCCGGTGAAGCGCTGGATGCCGTAGTTCGTGCCGATGGCAAATTCGCCCAAAAAACGCGCGCCCTCGTCCATATCCAATTGGCTGAGCAAGTACGCTTCGTTTTTCTCCGCGCTGGCCTCAACCACTTTGCCGTCCTTGAAGGTCAGCTTGACCCCGCGCACCTCGCGCCCGCCGTAAACGGTCGGGAAGCTGAACTCCACATGCCCGTTGACGCTGGTTTTGATCGGGCTGGTGAAAATCTCGCCGTCCGGGAAGTTGTTGTCGCCCCAGGCGCTGATCCAAGCGCGCCCCTCGAAGTCGAAGGAAAGCTCGATGCCCGGGCCGCGCACTTCGGCGTGCTTTTTACCTTTCAGCCAGGCCACCATGCGCGCCTGCTTTTCCTTGACGGCCCGCCAATGCGCCACCGGGTCGTCTTTGTCGAGCGCGCAAGCCTTATAGACAAACTCGGTATAGGCCAACAAGCCCATTTCCGCTTGTTGCGCGGCGGCCTGAGTGGGCCAGCCGCAAATGTTCCAGCGCAACGAGCCATCCCCGATGCGCTCAAAGTAGCGCTTGATCATGGCTTGCTGGGCCTTCTGACGCTTGGCGATGCGTTCGGGGGGGACGTCGGAAAGCGCCTTGGTGTTGTAGGGGGCCAAGATGTTGAAAAGCACGTCGGCGCGCTCGATGGCCTCCATCGCCAACGGGTCGCTGAACTCCAGTTGTTTGTCGTTGCCCAGCTCGTAGAGCAGCTCTTGCAGCCCGGGCAAACGCACGCGCGCCACCGGATGCCCACCCCGCCGCAAGACCGCTTCGTAGAGCGCGCGGACGATCGGCTCGGCTTCGAGCGTGCTGGAGATCAGCACATAGTCGCCCTCTTGGATCGGCACGGAGAATTCGGTCAGGATTTGCGCCAGGCGTGGCGCAAAGTTGTCAAACATTATTTGCTCCCTTCAAAATGCAGTTTTCCCTCGTGCGGGCAGACTATACCACAATGCGCTCGGGGCGGCGAAGGATCGGATAATCGGGGTAAGGGGGAAGGCAAGGGGCATTTGCTCCCTGCCGGAAAGCGAACGCTCACCACTCCAAATCGTCGGCGGAAAGCGCCTCGTCCCCGAACTCGTCGGAGGGAGGCTCTGCGGCGGTTTCTTCTTCCGACGGCGCTTCGGCTGCTTCTTCCCACTGTTCTTCGGGCGCGTCGGGTATCACGCTTTGCAAAATGGATTGCCCGCGTTGCCGAGGGGAGAAGTGGAGCGGTTCTTCGGCCCAGTCCCCTATTGGCACGCTGCGCAAGTCGGTTTCGTCGGGTTCTTCTTGGGCTTCGCGCTCTTCGCGCCGCCCGGGAAACCATAAATCTTCCAACCAATCCAACAGCTCGGTGATCATCTGGGGCGTCATGCGTGCGGCGGCTTCGTAACCGGCAGGGGAAAAGGCATACACGCGCCCGAAATGCTCGCGCACCACAAAGATCAAATGCGGTTGTTCCCAGCGTTCGCGCGTCCAAAGAAAGGTGATGCCGTTGGCACGCCGCATCAAGTCCAACCAGCGGCTACGATCGCCTTCTACCAGCGGGCTGAGCCGAAAACGCAACGCGATCACGCTAAAGAGCGTGAACGTAAAATCCAGCGTGGCGGCTTCGTCGGTGTGTGCGTCTACGCTGAGCATCAGGGCGTCGTCGTTGCTGGCAAAGATCGCGGTCGCCCGTCGCCCCAAGGGCCGATCCGGTGGGGGGAAGAACTTAACGCGAGAAAGCAGCGGCGTATTGCTGAAGCGCCGCGCCAGGTCGGTATCCAGATCGATCTCGCCGGAGAAAAATTGCTGCAACGTGATCGGCGCGCTGGTTTGGATGCTCCGCTGATGGCCGGACTCGCGCAGCTCCAAGCCCAGGCGCTGGCGGTCTTGGTTGGTGATGCGGCGCGTAAATTCGCGCGTTAGGCGGATCAGTTCCTCGACCGGAATTTCGTCCAGATCGTTGGGGAGGCTGGCGGGTCGGTTGTGTGGTTCGGACATGGTACGTTCCGCTCACTTTTGGGCTGTCGGTTGCCGCACATTATACGGCACGCGCTCCAAATTGGCTATCGGCGCCCGAGCGCGAAACGCCTTTGGTTGGCGGGGGACTGAGGGATGAGGCGCTGCCCGATCGTGGGCCTGCTTAGAAGAAGGCAGCGCCTCGCGTTTTAGTTTTCCGCGTCGTCCGGCACAGGGCGATCCCTGACTGCCGCAGAGGGCGGCTCTTCGGGCGGCAATTCTTCGCTCGCGGCCACCGACGGCGGCTCGGCGTGTTGCGCGTGCTCCAAAAAGACGGTGCGCGTCGGGAAGGCCATGCCGACCCCGTGCTCTGCCAAAATGCGCATAATGCGCAAGTTGATATCTTGCTTGGCCGCTTGGAAGTCGGCCCAAGCCGTTACCTTCATATAGCACACGATCAGCACATCCAACGAGCTTTCGTTGAACTCCACGAACTGCACGATCACCGAGTCCGCTTGCACCTGCTCGTGGGCGCGCAACATCTCACGGATGGTTTGCACCACCGCCAAAATCTGCTGGGGCGAGCTGGTATATTCCAACCCCAGCGTCATTTTAAGACGGCGCTTGGTCAGCCGCGACCAGTTGATGATGGTGGCGTTCATCAGCGTGCTGTTGGGCACGGCGATCAACGATTGATCCACCGCGCGCAGCCGCGTACTGCGGAAGCCGATATGCTCCACCGTGCCGCTTACGTCGCCGAAGACGATATATTCACCGACACGGAAAGGCTCGTCGGCCAAGATCACGAAATAGCCGAAAAGGTTGGCAAGCGTATCTTGCGCGGCCAAAGCCACCGCCAACCCGCCGATGCCCAGCCCCGTGACCAGCCCCGCCACGTCATAGCCCCAAGATTCCAGCACAACGGCGAAGCCCAGCACGATGATCAGCGCGCGCACGATCTGCACCAACACGCGCGAGAGCTTTTCTTCCAGCGCTTGGCTGAGCGCAACGTCGCTCACGGTGCGGCGGCTCAGCGCCCAAGCGATGGCGATCACCGGCTCGGTCAGCCGATAGAGCGCCCAGAAGATGCTATAGGCCACCAGCGTATTGAGCACGGTGCGCAACCAATACGCGAAGGGGTTGGGTAAATTGAGCGCCAGCGCCGCGATTTCCACGCCGACGACCAAGATCAAGAGACGGATGGGAGGGACTAGGGCTTCGGCGATCCGGTCGTCCCAGTCGGATTGGGTCCAGCGGGTCAGGCGGTGCGTGCCGTAGCGCGCCAACACGCCGACCAGACGGCGCACCAACGCCGTGAGGATCAAGATCAGCACGGCAACTAACACGCGCGCCAAGATGTCCGCGCCATCCTCGCCGAGCAAGTTAATCAGGGCATCGTATAGCATCGGGTGGCGCTCCTTGTTGGGGTGGGGGTGAGCACGAAACAGGCCAAAGAGTTACTTTTCTGCGCCCAGAAAATGCCGCACTTTGCTGGTCAGTTCGCGCAAGTCTACCGGTTTGGAGATGTAATCGTCGCAACCGGCCTCCAACGCTTTTTCACGGTCGCCGAACATGGCGTGCGCGGTCAAAGCGATGACGGGGATTTCGTGCAGTTGCGGATTGCATTTGATGCGGCGGGTGGTCTCCCAGCCGTCCAGCTTGGGCAGCGCCAGGTCCATCAAGATCAAGTCCGGGCGCTCGTTTTGTAACAGCCGTAAACACTCCGCTCCGTTGGGGGCCACAAGCACTTGATACCCTTGCGAGAGCAAAATATCCACGATCAACGTGCGATTGTCGGGGTTGTCTTCGACCACGAGAACTCGTTTAGCCATGAGCGCGTGCATCTCCTTTCTGCAAAAAGCGCGTTGACCGCGCACGGACGCGGGTTGGGTCAGGATTGTGAGGCGGCGGGTTGCGCGGTTTGAGTCGTTGCTGGGGCGGGCGAAATGTCGGCAGGCGGTGGCACGGCGGGGATGGTGATGTAAAACGTCGAGCCTTGCCCTTCCGCGCTTTTGACCCAAATATGGCCGCCGTGCATATTCACCAAGCGGCGCGCGATCGCCAACCCCAACCCCGCCCCCTGATAACGATAAACCGAGCTGCCGTCCACTTGCTGGAATTCCTCGAAAATACGTTCTTGGGCTTCTTGGGGGATGCCTATGCCGGTATCTTTGACCTCAAAGCGCACAAAACCGTCCTCCGTGTGGGCGCGCACAGTCACCGAGCCGCTTTCGGTGAACTTGACGGCGTTGGCAAGGATGTTGGTGAGCACTTGGCGCAGGCGTAACGGGTCGGCGTAGACGGGGGGAAGGGTGGCGTCGTATTCGCGTTTGAGCGCCAAATCTTTGTCTTGGGCCAATGGCTCGATCATCCCCAGCACCTCATCGAGCATCTCCCGCACATCGACAGGGCGACGGTCTAGCGCGACCTGGTTACGCTCCAGTTGGTTAAAGACCAGGGCGTCGTCAATCATCTGGCGCAGATGACGCGCATTTTGTGCCACCCGTTGCAAGCGGTCGCGCTGGCGTTCGTTGAGCGGGCCGGCTTGGTCTTCCAGCAGATATTGCGTATCTTCTGCCAGCGTGCCCAGCGGCATATAAAGCGTTTGGCTGATGCCCGCCAAGAACTTGCTCCGTGCCTCATAGAGGCGCTGTTGCTCGGCGTGGTTGCGGCGTAGCTCTATGTTGAGCCGTGCCAGTGGGTTGAGCAGCTCGTGCCGCAAAACCGGCAACCCCGCCGCCAAAGCCGCCAGAGCCAAGAAGATCGATTGGGTGGGCAGATGAAAGCGCGGCCAGATGATCATGTGGGAGACAATCGCGGCCAAAACCAGCACCGGCGAGAGCCAAAGTAAACGCGCGCTCTCGTCCTCGGTACGATAGAGCACCACCGCCGCCACCGTCGTATACGCAAAAAGCACCGCGACGGAAAGTTGTCCGTAAAGCGTCCAGTCGGCAACATAGCTCCCATCCCCAAGCGGCGCAGGGCGAATGTTGACCACCAGCAAATCGTTCCACAGCGCCACAATATGGACAACACCGGTGATCATGCCCACGTTGCGCACCCAGCGGATCACGCGCGAAGTTTTGACAAACTCCGCTGCAAAGACAAACAGCATCGCTACAAAAACAACGTATAGCGAAGCGGCGATCAGGGTGGCTTGGCGCGGGTCCAGCCCCAACGTATCTATGAAGCGCCCCAAGCCGTTCGCCACGCCATACGCGCTTAGGGCCAGCATGGAGAGCGCAAAATATTGGTTCATCCGCCGACGGGGGGCTTGCCACCCCACCAGCATCAGCAGCGCGGCGGTCACCACCGCCATCACCCCGTTGGCAACCAGCACAACGATTGTGATGTAGGAGAAGGTCATGGCGCAACCTCCATCGGCTCTAGTTGGCTCAGCAGCGTTTGCGCTTTTTGAGACACCGCCTCGGGCGAAGCGTCGTGCGGCAGCCAAGCCTGCACATTCGGCAGGGTGGGGAAGAGGGGCTGCTGCTCTTGCGTCAGGAGCAACACCGGCGTTTGCACGGTGGCCGGATCGTGTTTCAGCGCCAGAAGAATTCGCCCCAGCGGTGCGCAGCTCAACGTTTCTGCCAGCACTATCAGCGACGGACGCATCTCATGGGCCAATTGCAAGCCCGTGTGTGCGCAGGCTATGCCGTAAGCGTGCAAATGGGCGGCTTCAAAGGCCCGTTGCAGCCGTTCGGCTTCTTCTGCTTGGGGCATGATGATCAAGCTCAGCGGCCCGTCACGACGGCGTTGGGGGGCGATCATGATTTCTCTGTGGGATGGGATTTCGTGCGCGGGCAGGGCCACATAAAACGTGCTCCCCTCCCCGACCGTGCTTTCGTACCAGATGCGCCCGCCGTGCATCTCCACCAGTTTTTTGGTGATGAAAAGCCCCAGCCCGATCCCTTCGGAGCGCTCTATCGGTTGAGCCAGAATCGGCACAAGCGGCTCGAAGAGCCGTTTTTGGGTTTCGGCGGAAATGCCCTGGCCCGTGTCGGTCACGCTCAGCACGACGCGCTCTTGGAGCATGTCGTAGTGCCCTCGGATAATCATCGCGCCGCTGGTGGTGTGGCGCAGCGCGTTAGAAAGCAAGTTGCGCAACACTTGGTGCACCCGATCCTCGTCGGCGTAGATCGCGGGGAGCGCTCCGTAGCCGCGCACCAGCGCGATCCCTTTTGCGCGGGCCTGCGGTTCGAACTCATCGGCCAGTGCGTCCAACAGCGCGGCGGTCTCAACGCGCCTGCGGTAAAGTTCCAATTGCTGGGCGTCAATGCGGCTGAAGTCCAGCACATCGTTGATCATCTCCAGCAGATGTTGCCCGTTGCGCAAAATGCGCTGCAAACGCTCGGCTTGCTCCTCGGTGGGTTCGCCGTAAGCGCCAGCCAGGAAGACGCGCGTATAGCCCAAGATCGAGTTAAGCGGCGTGCGCAAGTCGTGGCTCATGTTCGCCAGGAACTGCGCTTTGGCGCGGGCTGCTTCGGACAACTCGGCGTTTTTGTGTTGCAGCTCCGCGTTGAGCTGTTCCAGAGGCCGGAAAACTTGATATTTGGTCACGACATGCCCCAGCATGATCACGGCAACGGTCAGCGCCAAGACATTGGGGGAATAGCGGTGCAGGTTCAGACGTGCGGCCACCGTCAGCGAGGCGAGGCCCAACAACATCACGAAGACGGGCAAAACGCTTTCCCGTGCGCGGGGGATGGGTGTGCGGCGCAAGACCACCGCCACGCTCGCCAGGTAAAGCACGCCGAGCGCCATGGCCACCACCCCGATCGGCGAGATCGTGTAGTAATAGTCTCCGTTTTCCAATGGGGTGATCTTGAGGAAAACAGCATCGCGCAGGACTAAGAACACGAACCAAGCCGCGAACACTACGCCGAACAGCCGCACCCCCCACCAGTGCATATAGGGCGCGCCCGCAAAGCTGAGCAAAAAATTGGCGGTGGCGATCAGCGCAAGTGAGTACACAACCGCGCTGGCGGCAAAAAAAGCGCGGTAGTTCAGCATCAACGGCTCGGCCAGATGCAACGGGACGTTGAGCAAACCGTACAGCCCCCACAAGGCCATGCTCAGCGCAAAAAACTGACTGCTGCGGCGGCGCACATTGCGCCATAATGCTAAAAAAATCAACGCTGCTGCGAAGATCGCCAGCGTCACGTCCGCGCAGAGACTGAAGATGGTCGCAGGGGAAGCAGTGATCATGCCACGCTCTCACAAAAAACCGACGTTCGGGATTTTGTGTATTGTAACACACCCTCTCGCTGCTACAAGAAACGTGTGCGGCGCGCCCAGCGCGCACACGTTCATCGAGCGGGGCGCGCACGTGGTATAATGGCGGTGTTGGGGGGATGTTCCCAACGCGAGCGTAAACGAAAGGGGGGCCGGTTGCCGTAACGGGGCGACCGGCCTTTGTGACGTGAGGAGTGGAGCGTATGGGCAAAAGTCGGCTTCTAGACGCGCTCTGGTGGGCGGCTCTGGCCGTCTACATTCTCGCAGGCGTGCCGAGCGTGCCTTTTCACGGCGACGAGTCCGTGCATATCGCGCTCAGCCGTGACTATGCTTATGTCTTCCAACAGCACGACTTGCACGCGGTTCGATACTCCCCTACGCCCACCGACCCGGCTATGCAAGAGTTGCGCTTGCTCAACGGCTCGCTTTCCCGCTGGCTCTTCGGCCTCGCTTGGCATATCGCTGGGCTTTCGCCGGACGCGCTCAACACGCCCTGGGACTGGGGCGTCGGTTGGGACTGGAACGTGACCATCGGCCATTTGCCCTCGGAACGTTTGCTCCACGCGGCCCGTTATGCCTCCGCGCTGCTGACTGTGCTCAGCGCTTGGGGCGTGTTCCTGATCGCGTTACAGATCGGGCGAGGACGTGCGGCGGCCTACCTGGCAAGCGCGCTTTACGTCGCCACGCCCTCGGTGCTGCTCAACGGGCGGCGCGCCATGTTGGAAGGCGCGTTGCTGGCCTGCTCCGTCCTGACCGTGCTGGTTGCGTTGTGGCTTTTGCGCGCACGGACGCAGGGACGTCCGCGCTGGTGGCATTGGGCGCTGTTGGGCGTGGCAAGCGGGCTGGCGGTGGCGGCTAAGCACAGCGGCGCGTTGGCGGTGGCTTTGGTCTTCGGCGCGCTGGCGTTGATCGCGCGGCGGCGGGCGCTCGGCGGTTTGCTGGCGGCGGGCGTGCTGGCGGTGGCGGTCTTTTTGCTGCTGAACCCCACTTGGTGGTCGGATGTGCTCGGAACGCCGCAGCGGGTGGTGCAATTGCGCCGCGATCTGCTGAAGCTCCAGGTGGACGCTTACGGTTCGTATGCGGATTGGGGCGCACGGGCGGCGGGTTTGCTCCGCTGCACAGTTTACGCCGAGCCGCAATACTTCGAGGCCGCGCCCTGGCACAACTATCCGGCGATCACGGACGCCATCGCCGCCTACGAGCGCTCGCCCTGGCGCGGCGTGAACGCGGGCGCGTTCGGCGCGTGGATGTGGCTGGTCGGCGCGGCGCTGGGCACGGCGACGCTCTGGTCGCGGCGGGACGCTGAGGCCGTCTTGCTCCTGATATGGGCTTGGGGCACGGCAGTTGTTTTGCTTTTGAGCACGCCTTTTGATTGGCAACGCTACTATCTGTTGCTGATGCCGCCGCTGGCGGTGTTGGCGGGCGTGGGATGGGTGCGCATAGCGCGCGCATTACGTGAGGAGCTGGGCCGATGATCCCCGACTGGTTGCAGCCGACCCTGGCGCTTTTTCCGCTGGCCGCGTGGATGTTTTTGGGCGTGGGCGTGCCCTGGGCGCTGGCGCTTTTGCCGCGCCGTCTGTGGCGCGAGCGCGTGACCGTGCTCGCCGTCGGCATGGCGCTGGGGCCGCTGGCGGTGACGGCGTGGCAATTTGTGCTCGGCACGTGGGGGCGGCTGAGCTGGCAAGGGACGCTCGTCGGAAGCGTGGCGCTGGCCGCGCTGGGCGCAGCGCTGGCTATGCTCTCGGCGCGGCAAGGCGTGGGGACGCTGCCCCCATACCCCCGCCAGGGGGCACAGCCCCCTGGACCCCACCGCGACGACGCGCCGCGTCGTCGCGGCAAGGAAGCGGGAAGGGGGCGCTCGCCGTCCTCTGGCCGCAAGGCGCGCGCAGCGCGGCTTGCGGGGGGTGCAGGGGCGGGGCCGTCCCTGCTGGGGGCGCGGGGGCAAAGCCCCCGCTCGCTCGGCGAACGCGCCCTGATCGCAAGCGTCGCGCTGCTGGTGGCGCTCAACGTGGTGGTGAGCGCCTATTGGCCCTTCATCGCCTATGACGCGCAGTGGGTGTATGGCTACAACGCGCGTATTTTCGCGCTCCAAGCGCGCATTCCGGAGACCATCGGCTACTACCCGCCGCTTGTGCCGCTCAGCTATACGCTGATGCAACAGGCTTGGGCGGCTTTGGGCGGCGCTCTACTCAACGACCACGCCGCCCGCGTGGTGATCCCCTGGTTTAACCTCGCCGCGATCCTGATGGCGTGGGAGCTGGGCTGGCGCGCTTGGCGCTCACGCCGCGCGGCGCTGCTGACCGCCGCGATCTGGGCGCTGTATCCGCACGTGGCGGCTTGGGCGGGCGCGGGCGATCTGGAGATCGTGCTGACGCTCTACATGAGCGGCGCGGCGGCCTTTTTCATCGAGGCCTGGCGCAACGAGGACGCCCGCAGCGCCACGTTGAGCGGCGTTCTGCTCGGCGGCGCGCTTTGGACCAAACCGACGGGCGGCGCGCTGGCGCTCGGCGTGATGCTGGCGGTGGCGTTGGCGCTGCTGCGGGCGCGCGATCTGCGCGCGTGGTGGCCGCGTTTGCGCGTGGCGCTGATCGCGGGCGCGGCGAGCGCCCCCCTAGGCGCGTTGTGGTATGTGCGCAACCTGGCTTTGGGGCACGCGCCGATTGTTTTCCCGGCCAGCTATTGGCATAGCTTGGCGCAGCGTTCCGGCCAGGAGCTGGGCTGGCCGTTGCTGATCGCGGCGCTGATCGTCGGCGCGCTGCTTGTGCGGGGCGAACAACGACGCGGGCCGACGCTCGCGCTGGCGCTGATGTTGGCGGGCGCGTTGCCCAGCGCGCTGGGGCGGGTGAACTCGGCGGACGCGCTTTGGCGGTGGGTGCGCGGCGACGTGGGGGCCAGCGGGCGCATGGGGCCGCTGGAATGGGCGTTGGTGTTGGCGGGCGCGGCATTGCTGGCGTGGCACGCTCGGCCCGCTTGGCGGCGGCTTTCCCCCGAGCGACGGCAGACCGTCGCGTTGCTGCTGACGTTGGCTTTGCCCTATAGCCTGGTTTGGTTTTGGGACTTTTCCTACCACTATCGCCTCAGCTTTGCGGTCGTGCCGATCTTTGC
>JALSSH010000207.1 GCA_026984385.1 Ardenticatenia bacterium
TGGGCGGCGGAGGAGGATTCCCACGCGATGGGCTTGCTGGAATATCCACACTACACACGCCCGCCGGAGTTTCGCGGCTTGCGCGTGCCGGACGTGTTGCTGAGCGGCGATCACGGCGCGGTCGAGCGTTGGCGGCGGGAACAAGCGCTCCGCCGCACCTGGCGACGCCGCCCCGATCTGCTGTTGCGCGCCGAGCTGAGCGAAGAGGAACGCTGGTTGCTCGCGCGGTTGGCGGAAGAAGACGCGCCCCCACCGGAGTAGGGGCGCGCGGGTTGTCAGCTCAGCTCTAGCGCTTTGCTTTCCACAATGCGCAACGCCAGCTCTAGGAAGTTCGCCACAGGCATAGCGCCCAAGTCCTCACCGCCGCGCAGCCGCACGCTGACCGCTCCGGCGGCTACGTCGCGGTCGCCCATGATCAACATCCAGGGCACTTTCTGTTGGGTGGCCTGGCGGATTTTGGCGCCCATGCGGTTAGAAGAAGCGTCTACTTGCACGCGCAGGCCCTTTTCGCGCAGTTGCGCGGCGATCTGCTCCGCGTACTCGATATGGCGGTCGGCGATGGGGATCAACACCACTTGGATCGGCGCAAGCCAAGCTGGAAACGCGCCCGCGTAGTGCTCCACAAGCACCGCGACGAAGCGCTCCATGCTGCCGTAAAGCGCGCGATGGATCATGATCGGGCGGTGGCGGTCGTTGTCCGCGCCGATGTATTCCAGCTCGAAGCGCTCCGGCAAGTTGTAGTCCACTTGCACCGTGCTGACCTGCCATTCGCGTTTGAGCGCGTCGCGGATGATAAAGTCCAGCTTGGGGCCGTAAAAGGCCGCCTCCCCCTCTTCGACCGTGTATTCCAGGCCGCGTTTGTCCGCCGCGCGGATGATCGCTTGGGTGGCTTGTTCCCAGACCTCATCGCTGCCGACGTACTTATCGCTTTCCGGATCGCGCACGCCGATCCGCGCGCGATAGTCGCTCAACCCCAACCCGTTGAGGATGAATTCGACCAGGTCCACCACGCCCAAGAACTCGTCTTCGAGCTGTTCGGGCGTGCAAAAGATGTGCGCGTCGTCCTGCGTGAAGCCGCGCACGCGCGTTAGCCCGTGCAGCTCGCCGGATTTTTCGTAGCGGTAGACCGTGCCGAACTCGGCCAGGCGGATCGGCAAGTCGCGGTAGGAGTGCAAGTCGTCTTTGTAAATGTGGATGTGGTGCGGGCAGTTCATCGGCTTGAGCATGTACAGATCGCCTTCGACCTCGAAGGGCGCGTATTGGCTGTCCTTATAGTAAGGGTAGTGGCCGGAGCGCTCGTAGAGCGCCACGCGCGCAATATGCGGCGTGATGACCGGCTGATAGCCGCGTTCGATCTGCACCTCGCGCAAAAAGCGTTCGAGCAAGTCTCGCAGCACCGCGCCGTTGGGCTTCCAAAGCGGTAAGCCTTTGCCCACCAGCGGGTCGAAGGTGAAAAGCCCCAGTGCCGGCCCGATCACGCGGTGGTCACGACGTTTGGCCTCTTCCAGCAGCTCCAGATATTCTTGGAGTTGTTCGGGGGTTTCCCAGGCCGTGCCATAGATGCGCGTGAGCATCTCGCGCTTTTCATCGCCGCGCCAATACGCGCCCGCCGGTGGCTTAAAGGTGATGCTGAGGGCGTCCGGATTGATCTCGCGTGTGTTGGGCACGTGCGGGCCTCGGCAGAGGTCTTCGAAGGTGTCGTGCGTATAGGTGCTGATCTCAACCGGCCCCTCGATCTTTTCGCCGTGTTCGTCCGTGCCGCCTTTTTCCAGCCCCTCGATCAGCTCCAGCTTGTAGGGTTGGTCGGCGAAGATGCGGCGCGCTTCTTCTGCAGAAACCACCTTGCGCACGAACTCGTGCCCTTCGCGGATGATCTCCTTCATGCGCGCTTCGATCTCACGCAGATCGTCTTCGGTGAGCGGGCGGGGCAGGTCAAAGTCGTAGTAAAAGCCGTCTTCGATAGGCGGGCCGATGGCGATCTTGGCTTCGGGAAATTTTTCTAGCACGGCTTGCGCCATCACATGTGCTGCCGAGTGACGGATGCGGTAGAGTTGACTATCTTGGTAGCGTTCCACTGGGCTTTACTCCTCCGGAAATCAGGTTGGGGTGCTTTTCATATCATGCACCTCTGCGCCCTCTTCATCGCGCAGAACGGCGGTGAAGCGGTCGCAGAGTGGCACGAATGGGCATTTGTTGGTCACAACGAGGTGACAGGCATGACCCGAACTTCTTGGATAGAACGGCTACAGAAACACCGCTACGGCTTCAGGCCAGGTCTTGCACGTCGCGTTCCAGCCGAGCCAGCAATTCTTCGCGTTCTGGGGCTAAATTGGCAGGGTTGAAGACGCTTTCAAAAACGCCCAGAGCCATCAGGTTATCCACCACGTCCTCGATCACGTCCAGCGTTAATTGTTCCACGACGACATGCGGCGTTTCCAGCGCGATAAACTGAGTGGCGGCCAGAGCGCGGTCGTGTTGACGGGCCACGTCCAGGCTAAGCTGCATTTCCTGGCGCAGATGAGCCAGAGTGACAAAGTGCGCCTGCCACAGCGCGTTGTCTTCCATCTCGACCAATACATCCACGCTATCTGTTGTGGGATCAAAACCTGCGGCAGTGGCGGGTTCGATCCAAACACGTTTGACTAACACGGTAACGATCCTCTACTCTGTTTTGATGCGATACGTTACTCACATCCTACTACGGTTTGTGCGCCAAAAGGAAGACCCCCGTCCCTAATTTTGGGGCGAGGGTCAGCATAGGCCACGCGGTTCCACCCAAATTCGACGCATCCTCACAGGGGAGGCGCGTCCTCCAGGGGCTGATAACGGGGCCAGCCGGCGTCGCTTACTGGGCGCAATTGACGCAGTTGGGCGACGCGCTCACGGGTGGTTTTCCTGGCCGACAAAACAGGCGTGCTCACAGTCTTGGCGCGCCCTCTCTGGGATTTGCGCAGGCCGGTACTCGTCCCGTTCGACGCTTTGGTGTGGCGCGTTGTTGCGCCATAGCGAATTGTCACATCGTGATCGTAGCGTAGAAGCAGTGGCCGTGTCAAGGTTCGTTCTTCGGCACCAGGGCTTATCAATTCTAAGGGTTAAAATAGGGGATAGGAAGGAGGAAGGGAAAGAAGGAGGGAGCTAATGGCTAAAGGAAGCTTGCTGGA
>JALSSH010000208.1 GCA_026984385.1 Ardenticatenia bacterium
CAGCCACTACGTCCAACAACGCACCGAGCGCCACGCGCGTTTGCGCAAAGAGTACGAGGCCCAACGCGCCTTCATCGCCAAAGAAGAAGCCTATATCCGCCGCAACATAGCCGGTCAAAACTCCGCCCAGGCCAAAGGCCGCTTGCGTCGCTTGGAGCGGCTCAAGCGCGACGAGCTGATCGAGCGCCCGCACAACGAGCAGCAGATCCGCTTGCAATTGCGCGCCGATTTGCGCAGCGGGGACAAAGTGCTCACGACGCGCGATCTGCTCATCGGCTATGACGCCGCGCGCCCGCTGCTCAGTGTGCCCAATGTCACGCTCTATCGGGGGGAGATCGCCGCGCTGATCGGCCCGAACGGCGTGGGCAAAACCACGCTACTCAAGACGCTGCTCGGGGAATTACCCCCACTACAAGGCGAGGTACAGCTCGGGGCGGGCGTGCAAGTGGGCTACTTTGCTCAGGCGCACGAAAAGCTCAACCCCACCAACAGCGTGCTCGACGAGTTGCTGAGCGTGCGCAATTTGCCGATCGGCAAAGCGCGCAGCTATCTGGGCGCATTCCTCTTTCGCGGCGATATGGTCTTCCGTGAGGTAAGCACGCTCAGCGGCGGAGAGCGCGGACGCTTGGCGCTGGCAAAGCTGGCGCTGGACGGCTCGAACTTCCTCTTGTTGGACGAGCCGACCAACCATTTGGATATTCCCAGCCAGGAAATTTTGCAAGAGGTGCTGGCACAGTTTAACGGAACAATCTTGCTGGTCAGCCACGACCGCTATTTGATCGACGCGCTGGCGACGCAAATCTGGGCTATGCAACCCGAGCAGATGACGGTTTTTGAGGGGGGCTATCGGGAATATCTGCGCGCGAGAGAAGCCGAGCGTCAAGCCACAACACCGCCACGTCCCACCTCTCCCCCCAAGCAGCCACGCACAGCAACAAAGCGCAGCGAAAGCCCACCGCGCCTCTCCCCCTATCAGCGCCAACGCCGCCTGGACGAGATCGAAGCGCGTATCCAGGAGTTGGACGAACAACTGGCCGCCTTGACCGAAGAGATCGGCCAGGCAAGCCAGCGGCAAGCCGTCGCACGGGTGCGCGAGCTGGGCGAACAATATGCGGCGACCGAAGCAGCGCTAGAAGCGGCGATGAGAGAATGGGAAACATTGCTAGAGTAGCGCCCGAGCGTTACAATTTTTCGGCATTCTTGCATACAATCACGTACAATAGAGATGCCAGACTCTGCATTTTATCGTCTACCGAGAGCGTTGGAGGAGGCCATAAGCGGAAACTATATTTAACCGTCTTGCAGTGAGAATTTAACCTGCAACACGTTCGCTTCGGCACACACTTGGTTATACTTAGTCCGAGGTAGAGCGAATCATCGCTCACCCGCAGAGCCTTAGTTTAAGGAGGAAAGTCATGCGGAAACTATTTGTCCTGGTGCTGGTTTTGGCGATGGTCGTGCCGATGATGGCCGTCAACGCGCAAGACGGCGGCGAGTTCGTCAAGACCTTTGACCTGCCCACCGAGCCTGCTGCCGACGGCCCGCTCGCCGGCGTAGACCCCAGCGGTCAGACGGTCGTCTGGTGGCATCAGCACGGCGGCGCCCGTGAAGAGTTCTTGATGGCGCTGGTGGAAGAGTTTAACGCCAACAACCCCTGGGGCATCGTGGTTGAGGCTTCTAACCAGGGGCACTACGGCGACATCTACAACAAGATGATCGCAGGCATCCCCACCGGTGACGTGCCGAACCTGGTTGTGGCCTATCAGAACCAGGCGATGGCCTATTACATGGCCGGCGGTTTGGTGGACGATATGGACATCTTCGTCACCGACCCGCAGTGGGGTTTCAACGACGCCGAAGTAGCAGATTTTATCCCCAGCTTCTTCAACCAGGACTACACGCCGGACGGCAAGCGTATTGGCTTCCCGCCCAACCGTTCTTTGGAAGCGATGTATTTCAATATGGACGCGCTGGCCGAGCTGGGCTATGACGGCCCGCCCACCAGTTGGGACGAGTTCCGCGAGATGGCCTGCAAGTTCACCGAGCAGGGCTGGAGCGGCTATGATGGCGACGACGTGGTCGGCTACTACGTGCGCACGGACGCCTCCAACATCGCGGCGGGCACGTTCTCGCTGGGCGGCGACATCTACAAAGACGGCCAATTCACCTACGACAGCCCGGAGACTATCGAGTACATCCAGTTTATGGTGGACCTGTACAACGACGGTTGCGCCGAGCTGATCTCCGAGCGTTACGGCGACCAGAACGCCTTCACCGCCGGCAAAGCGCTCTTCTACGTCGGCTCGACCTCCGGCCTGCCCTACGTGCGTAGCGGCATCGAAGAAGCATTCGCCGAACCGTTCAACTGGGGCGTGACCTCGCTCCCGTACAAAGACGAGCCGGTGAGCAACGTCTACGGCGCTTCCGTTAGCATCCCCAAGACCACGCCGGAAGCTGAGCTGGCCGCGTGGCTCTTCGTGCGTTGGTTCACCGAGCCGGAACAACAAGCACGCTGGGCCAAAGTCAGCAACTACTTCCCTGTGCGCTACTCCACCGCCGAAAATCTGGGCGAAATCTTCGACGACCTGCCGCAATATGAGCAGGCCTGGAACTTGCTCCAGGGCCAGACCAAGACCGAAGCGCCCGTCGGCGGCTACGACGTGATCCGCCGTGAGGCCAGCGCCACGTTTGAAAATCTGCTCGTCAGCGGCGGCGATGTGGCGACCGCGCTCATGGAGCTGAACAACACCGCCAACGAGATTATGGCGTCCTTCCAGCCGCTCGCAGAGTAAACACAAGCAGCATCCGATCGCCTGAAGACAACGCGAGGCCACCTGAGCAGGTGGCCTCGTTTTATGTGCGGAAAGGGGAGCATTCACGGCACGACAACGGGAATGCGCGTCAGCAGGAGTTCTTGTGTCGTTGTTTTGCGCTCTTCGCCCGTTCGCCCGTATGAAACTTGACACCCCCCCGCACCCCGCTATCATAGACCGCGAGGACCTCACCTCAGCAAGAGAAACATCGAAGGAGCAAACACACATGGCAGAGCACACCGGGCGTCTGGACGGACGCATTGCAATAGTCACCGGCAGCGGACAAGGGATCGGTAAGGCTATTGCGCTCACATTGGCAGGACGCGGGGCAACGGTGGTGATCAACGACTTGAAACAGGAGATCGCCGACGCCGCGCTCGCGGACTTGCGCGAACAAGGCGGGGACGGATTGGCGATTGCCGCCGACGTGACCAACTCCGCGCAGGTAGACGCGATGGTCAAGCAGGTGCTGGAAACTTACGGCAAGGTGGATATTCTGGTCAACAACGCGGGCACCACACGCGACGATTTGATCATGCGCATGTCTGAAGACGAATTCGACTTCATCATCCGCACCAACCTTAAGAGCGCTTGGCTTTGCTCCAAGGCGGTCATTCGCCCGATGATGCGCAAACGTTACGGGCGCATCGTGAATATGTCCAGCGCCAGCGGCTTGATCGGCCAGGCGGGGCAGACCAACTACAGCGCCAGCAAAGCCGGCATGATCGGCTTGACCAAAGCGTTGGCGCGTGAGGTCGCTTCTCGCGGCGTGACGGTTAACGCGGTGGCCCCGGGCCTGATCAAGACGGCGCTCACCGAAAAGATGCCCCAAGAAGCGACAGACTGGTTGCTGAATTTGGTGCCGGTAGGCCGCGCGGGTGAGGTCGAAGACGTGGCGTATGTGGTGGCCTTTTTGGTGGCCGAGGAAGCCAGCTACATCACCGGCCAGGTGATCTCTGTAGACGGCGGGCTGGTGATGCGCTGATGCCCTCGGAAAAGAAAGACGACAACGCGATGATGGTGACGCCGCGACACCCCAACGACACCGTAACCATTGCCCCGGGCGTGCTTTTGACGATTGCACGGCTGGCTGCGCTGAATGTGCCGGGCGTAGCACGCATGGGTAGCATTCCGGGCGGCGTAGATCGTTTGCTGCGCCGCGTGCCGACCGCCAACGGCGTGCAGATCGCCATCAGCGAGGCGGGCGAGGTCACCGCACATATTTATGTGGTGGCGGACGCTTCGGTGAACTTGCGCGAGATGAGCACGCAGATTCAAAAGTCGGTGGCCCGTTCGATCCGTGAGTTGCTGGGGATGCCGGTGGCGTCGGTCAACGTGCATATTGAAGATGTGGAGTTTGTGACATCGGCGGAGGCGGAACACTCATAAAGACGCAAACGATGTTGCCACAGACAGACTATCGCCATCAAGCGCGCACGCTGGCGCTGCAGGCGCTTTATGAGCTGGATTGTACCGATCATCCGGTCGGTGAGGTGTTGGAGGCGCGATTGAGCGCCGAGGGCGTCCCTGCGACGGCTCGTGGACTAGCCGAGCGGCTGGTGCGTGGTGTGTTGGCGCACCGCGAGGCACTCGACACGCTGATCCATCGTTACGCGCCGGAATGGCCGTTAGCACAACTGGCGATCATTGATCGGAACATTTTGCGCATCGCCATTTACGAGATGGGCGCAAGCGACGGCACGCCGATTAATGTCGCCATCCACGAAGCGATTGAGCTGGCAAAGACGTTCGGCGCGGAAAATACGCCGCGTTTTATCAACGGGGTGTTGGGCGCGCTGGCCGCTAGGGAAGACGAACTTCAGCGCACCTTTGCGCCGCCTTCTCGATTGTGAGCGAAAATCGTCATGTCCGCGCGCAAATCCACCCTCCCCACACCGTCCCCACAGCGCTACCCCGCTTGGGGTGGCGCAGACGCCCCAGAAAATGACCCCAGCGCGATGAACTTGCTAGAACACCTCAACGAGCTGCGTATCCGCCTGTTCCGCGCGCTGATCGCGTTGGCGGTGGGGGTGGTGGCGGCGTTCTTTTTCACCGGCGACCTGTTGGCCTATCTCATCCGCCCGTATGGAGAAGCGCTGCAAGTGCTCGGCCCGACCGAAAGCGTGGTGATGTACTTTCGGGTGGCGTTGTTGGCCGGCGCGATCTTTGCTATGCCGTACATCACGTATCAGCTCTTTATGTTTGTGCTGCCCGGGCTAAACCGCCGCGAAAAGCGTTGGGTTTTTCTGGCGCTGCCCGCTACGACGGGCCTTTTTTTGCTGGGCGTGGCTTTTGCTTGGTTTATCATGGTGCCGGCGGCGCTGGCTTTTTTGCGCGACTTCCAAAGCGGCATCTTCCGCGCGGAGTGGACGGCGGAACGGTATATCGCCTTTCTCACCTCGCTGCTTTTTTGGATCGGCGTGGCGTTTGAGATGCCCGTCGTGGTTTTTGTGTTGGCGCGCATGGGCGTTCTCGGCCCCGCGCCGCTCATCCGTAACTGGCGGCTGGCGGTGGTGTTGATCACCGTCGCGGCGGCGCTGATCACGCCGACCGTTGACCCTTTTAACATGCTGCTGGTGATGGCCCCGTTGCTGGTGCTCTATCTGCTCAGCATCGGGCTGGCCGTGATCGCGTATCCCCGTCAGGGGCGTAAGTGACGTTCCGTAAGGGTGATCGTCCGTTCCTGGCGGTTATACATTTAAGGGGTAAAAGTATATGGCTAAGACTCGTGTTCTCATCATGGGGGCCGCAGGGCGTGATTTCCACAACTTCAACATGGTTTTCCGCGACAACGAAGCCTATGAAGTGGTGGCCTTCACCGCAACGCAGATTCCCGACATTGAAGGGCGCGTGTACCCTGCCGAACTGGCCGGACGCCTGTACCCAAACGGTATCCCGATTTACGATGAAGCAGAGCTTACCCAGCTGATCCACGAGCTAGAGGTGGACGAAGTGGTTTTTGCCTATTCGGACGTTTCCCATGAGTACGTGATGCACAAAGCCAGCATCGCTTTGGCCGCGGGCGCGTCGTATCGCTTGATCGGCCCCAAGCAAACTATGCTCAAAAGCAACAAACCGGTGGTCGGCGTCGGGGCTGTGCGCACAGGCTGCGGTAAGAGCCAAACCACCCGCGCAGTCAGCCAAGCGCTGCGAGAGATGGGCTATACGGTGGCCGTAGTGCGTCACCCCATGCCCTACGGTGATTTGGCGAAACAAGCCGTACAGCGTTTCGCCTCGTTTGAGGACTTGGATCGGCACAACGTCACCATCGAGGAGCGGGAGGAGTACGAGCCGCATTTGCGCAACGGCGTGACCGTTTTCGCCGGCGTGGACTACGAGCGTATTTTGCGCGAAGCGGAAAAAGAGGCGGAGATCGTGCTTTGGGACGGCGGCAACAACGATCTGCCGTTTTTCCGCCCCGATCTGTATTTTGTGGTGGTCGATCCGTTGCGCGCCGGGCACGAGCTGCGCTACCACCCGGGCGAGGCCAATTTGCGCATGGCGGACGTGGTGATCATCAACAAGATCGACTCTGCTTCGCCGGAAGGTGTGCAACAGGTGCGGGAGAATCTCCGCAAGCTGAACCCCGCCGCGCGCGTGATTGACGCCGCCTCTCCGACTTTTGTGGAAAATGGGGACATGATGCGCGGCAAGCGCGTTTTGGTGATCGAGGATGGCCCCACCTTGACACATGGCGGGATGACCTTCGGCGCAGGCGTGGTAGCCGCCCAGCGCTTTGGCGCGGCGGAGCTGGTTGACCCACGCCCGTATGCGGTGCGCAGCATCGCGGAGACCTTCGCCAAGTACCCGAACACGGGCGCTTTGTTGCCCGCGATGGGCTACGGGGAGGCGCAACGTGCCGACTTGGAGGAAACGATCCGCAACACGCCGTGCGACGTGGTAGTGATCGCCACGCCGATTGACCTGACGCGCATCATCAGCATCAAGCAGCCGACTGTGCGTGTGCAATACGAGCTGCAAGAGTTGGGGACGCCTACCGTCGCGGATTTGCTCGCGGCGCACTTTGGGGACAAATAGCGGCTGGGGACGCGCGGCGCGCCGCCCGCGTGCGCTTAGCAGCGCACCGAAGCGACAACGTCGCTTCGAGGGCCTGGCTTTCGCCAGGCCCTGCGGGCGGCGCGCGATCTGCGCACACGCGCCATACACGCCGAGTTTCAATCCAGCTTCACGTTGCGCAGACGGAGGCTGTTCCCGATGACAAACACATCACTAAAAGCCATCGCCATCGCTGCCAAAATCGGGTGCAACTGGCGCAAAATCGGCGGCGCCCAACTGAACGGCGCTAAAATGCCCGCCGCCACAGGAATCAGAATCACGTTGTAGGCAAAGGCCCAAAACAGATTTTCCTTGATCGCGCGGACGGTCTTGCGGCTGAGCGCAATCGCGCGCACCACGCCGCGTAAATCGCCGCTGATCAGTGTCACGTCGGCGGTTTCCATCGCCACATCCGTCCCTGTGCCCAGCGCGATCCCGACGTCGGCTTGGGCCAACGCGGGCGCGTCGTTGATGCCGTCCCCCACCATGCCTACGCTATGTCCTTCTTCTTGCAAGCGACGCACATAGTCGGCCTTTTCGGCAGGCATGACCTGGGCAAAAACGCGGTCAATGCCCACCTCACGGGCGATAGCCTCAGCGGTGATGCGATTGTCGCCGGTCATCATCACGACCAACAAACCCAACTCGTGCAAACGCTGCACAGCCTCCGCCGATCCCTCTTTGATCGTGTCAGCCAACGCGATCAAACCGCGCGCTTGCCCTTCCACCGCCACCCAAATTGCGGTTTTGGCCTCGCGCTGCAAACGCTCGGCGGCCTCGACCAACCCGTTAAGCACCACGCCATGCTCGGCCATCAAGGTCGCCGTGCCGAGCAGCACCGCTTGCCCATCCACTTGCGCCTGGACACCTTGGCCGGTCAGGGCGCTAAAGTCCTGCACGTTCAGCGAGGGCAACGCGCGTTCGTGTGCAGCACGGACGATAGCCTCGCCGAGCGGGTGCTCGCTCATGCGCTCCACGCTGGCCGCCAGTCGCAACAAAGCGTCCTCGGCCATACCGTCGGCGGTCACCACATCGGTGACGCTCGGCTCTCCGCGCGTGAGCGTGCCGGTTTTGTCCAACACAATCGCCGTGAGCTTATGTGCGCGTTCTAGCGCGGCACTGCTGCGGAAAAGGACGCCGTTTTCCGCGCCTTTGCCCAGCCCCACCATGATCGCGGTGGGTGTTGCCAAGCCCATCGCGCAAGGGCAAGCGATCACCAGCACGGCGATCATGCGCACAAACGAGGGCGCAAACTCGCCGGTGACCCCAAGCCAGATCGCCAGTGTGATCAACGCCACCGCCACCACCAGCGGCACGAAGATCGCCGAAACGCGGTCGGCCAGGCGTTGGATGGGCGCTTTGCTCCCTTGTGCTTCTTCCACCAAACGGATAATTTGAGCCAACGCGCTTTCGCTGCCCACCTTCTGGGCCTCGATGATCAGCACACCTTGCTTGTTGATCGTCGCGCCGATCGCGGTGTCACCGACGGCTTTGTCCACCGGCAGGCTTTCGCCGGTGATCATGCTTTCGTCTACGGCGCTTTGCCCTTCCAAAACCACGCCGTCAACGGGAATTTTTTCCCCCGGGCGCACAATCACACGGTCGCCGACGCGCACTTGTTCGATCGGAATATCGATCTCGTTGCCGTGCCGAACCACGCGCGCCATTTTCGCCTGCAAGCCGATCAGCGTCTTGATCGCGGCGCTGGTGCGCCCTTTGGCAATTGTTTCCATCAGCCCGCCCAGCGTCACCAGCGTGATGATCGAGGCGGACGTTTCAAAGTAGACAAACCCACCGATCAGCCCCAGCGTCACCGCGACGCTGTAGAAGTAAGCCGCGCTCGAACCCATCGCCACCAGCACGTCCATATTGGCCGAGCCTGCACGAATGGATTTGTAGCCGCTGGTGTAGAAATCGCGTCCGGTCCAAAACTGAACCGGCGTCGCCATCGCCCAGAAAAGCCCATTCATCCAATCGCTGTGTGCCCACGCGCCCAACAAGCCGAAGTCTCGCCCCATGCTGAGGAAAAAAAGCGGCAAAGTGAAGAGCGCGCCGACGATGACACGCTGCGTGTTGTGGCGCAACTCGGCTTCGCGGGCGGCGCGCTCCACGTCAACCAGCTCTTCATCGTCCACCGCCTCGATCACGCCGTAACCGACGCGCTCTACCGCTTCCGCCAACGCCGCCCGCGAAAGGCCCGGAATGGTCTTGACTTGGGCGTGCTCGGTGGCAAAGTTGACGTTTGCTTCCAGCACGCCTTCCACCTTGCGTAGTGCACGCTCAACGGTGGCCGCACAACTGGCGCAATCCATGCCGGTAATCGCCAAATCAAAGCTCTGTTCCGGCACGTCATAACCGGCCTTGCGCACACGCTCGACCACCTCGACAGGCGAAACAAGCGCCTCGTCATAGACCAAGTTCAGCCTTTCGCTGGCAAAATTCACACTGACATCTTGCACGCCTTCCAGTTTGCGCACATTGCGCTCAACAGTGGCGACACAGCTCGCACAATCCATGCCCACAACAGGCAGGGTTAAGCTCTTCTCACTCATGGATACTCCTCAGTTCCTTACGGGTAGCGGCCTTATTTTTACGCCTCGGCAGGCGGGTAATTGATCTCGGTCAACAGCGCTTTGATCTGTTCCCAGCTTGCGGGCGTGTCCCACTCCACCGTCACCTGACGGGTTTCGACGTCGGCCTGGACACGCTGCACGCCGTCCAGTTCGCCGACTTCGCGTTGGATGGTCATGGTGCAATGGTGGCAAGAGATATTCGGCACTTCAAACGTTTTGCTTGGCATGTTCTTCTCTCCGAGATGCGATACGATGCGCAGTTCGATCCACATAGTGACAAGGGAAAGCGGCTTGCTTCACTTGTCTTGATAGCGGAACACCTCAACAACTTCTTTGAGCATTCGCTCTCGTTCGGCTGGGTCGTCGCCCTGGATGGCCGTAGTAACGCACGTGCGCAGATGCGAATCCAAAATGCTTTCGCTCACACGCGCCAGAGCGGTTTGGGCGGCTTGAATTTGCTTGATCACGTCAATGCAATAGCGTTCCTCCTCCAACATGCGGACAATGCCGTTAACGTGTCCGGCGATGCTCTTTAGCCGGTGAATGGCGTCAGCGCGCGTTTCTTCGTCCATCGTGGATATGCTCCTCCTCAACATTGCCCCCGACCCCCTGGGTGGGGGGGTGCTCAAAATATAGCAGGGTTGCGCCCGCTTGCCAAGCTCGAAGCTCTTGAAACACAAACGGAAGCTAGGGCAAACAGCGCAAAAAAGCGGAGGAGCACGTCGCTTCTCCGCTTGGTCGTGCGATTATCCGAAAGATATGGGTTAGGGCGCGGTTTCCAAGATTGTGCCCTCGGCAATGTTCACGACGGCATGGAAAAGCTCTTGACCGCCCGCGACAAATTCCACGCTATAGACGTTTTCCTCCATCGGCTCAACGTAAGTCGTCCAATCGTCGTGCCCGTCCAGCGCATCCCAAACACCTTCGGACTCATAGGCCAACGCGACCGCCTCATCCCGATTAGCGCGCTCGCGCCGCTCGGCTTCCATCTCGTTCGCGTCATAAAGATCGTCCAACACGAGCACTTGTTCGCCCGCGTCGTTGGTGTCCACACTCACAATTGCCACGTAGTGGTCCAGACCGTGCATAAAGTCAACGTACCAATGCGCTTCCCAGCGGTCATAGTCCGTCCAGATATCCCATTGGCTCGGGTCACCCAAAAGCGTTTGCACTTCGGCGTCGTCCAGCGCGTATTGCTGCACGCGGGGTTGCCATGTGGCATACTCTTCAGCAGAAAGCGGACGCGGCACAAAACTTTCGCTGATCTCGCCGGTTTGGATGTTGACCAGGGCGTTGCCCAGCCATTCATCCGCAGCCTCGCTCCAAAACTCCACATACCACCAATCGCCGTCGTTTTGCTCTGCCCAGCCTTGCCAGTCCGGATACGTTGCCAGGAAGTCCGCGAACTGGTCGGAAGCCGCGACCAGTTGAATCGCCAATGCCGCTTGGGGGTCTTGCGGGTCGTCTTGCGCACGGGCTACACCCCTCGCCCAAGCACCGAACAACAGCGCGCCGACAAGTGCCAAGAAAAGCGCGCGACTTGTGAATTTTTGCCATCGTTTGCTCATTTTTCGTCCCCTTATGCAGACGTGATCAAGCCCAACGGGTTCGGGGTGTACTGAGGGAAAACAAACGCCAAATCGTCGTTGCCCAAACGGTGTTGAACGATTTCCGCCAGCACATCGCGGTAGTCGGTGGTGATCGCTAAATCGCCCTCGCGCAATGCTTCCGGCGCCAGAGTAGGCCATTGGGTGAGAACCTGCCCGCCTTGCACACCACCGCCCATCAGCAACATAAAGTTACCGTGTCCGTGATCCGTTCCGGCGTTGGCGTTTTCGGCTACGCGCCGCCCGAATTCGCTCATAGTGACCACCGTCACATTGCGCATCCGTTCGCCCAGGTCGGCGTATAGCGCGGCCAACCCTTGCGCGTAGATCGCCAATTGGTTAGCGAAGTAGCCCTCGCGCGCGCCCTCGTTTTCGTGCGTGTCCCAGCCGCCCAGGTCTATGCAAGCCACTTCCAGCCCCACGTCGGCTTTGATCAATCGCGCTACTTGCCGCAACGCCAAGCCGAAATCTTCATTGTCGTTGGGGTAACTCGCGCCGTTGGCCGGTTGGTAGCCCGCCACGCTGAGCGCTTCCAACTCTTCCAAAGCAGAAAAAGCGATTCGCGCTTGTTTTTCCAGGGCGGTTGTGGGCGCGTCAATCGCGTAAAGCTGGCCCAACAGACGGCGCAGCTCTTGTAGCTGATCTTCTCGCCCGCTGAAGTGAAAATCGGCAATCGAACGCAACGCCAGCGGTGAGAATTGCCCCTGAAGCGAGGTCGGCACTTGCGCGCCGATGCCCACAGCACGGAACGGTGAGCCGTTACGCGCGGCGGTTGCTTGCAGATGGCGATTAAGCCATCCCTGACCGGTCGTTTTGTCGTCCGGCGTGCCATATTCCATGAAAAGCTGTGCGTCAAAGTGTGAGCGCGTTTCGCTGGTAAGACCGGTGGCGTGCACAAAGGCCAGCGCGCCGTCGTCATAAAGTTCTTTGAGCGGCGCGAGCGATGGGTGCAGCCCAAAATAGCCGTCCAGTTCCAAGGCGGCGCCCTGCCCTGCTCCCGGCTCGGGGATGCTGAGGGTCGGGCGCGGTACGTAGTAGTTCGCGCCGTCGCCGTAGGGCACAACGGCGCTCAGCCCGTCCATGCCACCGCGCAAAAAAACGCAGATGAGCGTGTTTCCGCTGGCTTGCGCGGGCGTCTGGGCGAAGGCCAGGCGCGGCATCCAGCGTGGCAACAACGCCAAGCTGACCCCCACCACGCCGATCTTGGTCATTTTTTCGAGGAAATCGCGGCGTGTCGTGTCATTCATCAGATTATCCTCCGCACTAACGCCACTGATACGCGGGCGACGAGAGCATCAATTGGTAAAGCGACGCCAACTTGCGCGCCAGCAAATGCCGCGTGACCGGTGTTTCCGCGCCCGCGCCGTCTGCCGCAAAGTTGACAAAAGGCGCGCGCACTTCTTCCGTCAACGGCGCGCCGAAGACTTGGCTCGCCACCGCGTCCACCAGCTCCCCGACCGTTTGCGGTTGGCCGATGCGCGTATAAAGCTCGGTGGGGAGATTTTCCCACTCGTGGCTATAGGCAGTGTGCGTTAGGTATGCTGCAGCGTTCCAGCGTGCCACCAGCCCGCCGGTGCTCATCCACCGTTCGGCGCGGTCCGGATAGCCGTCCGGCGGCAACCAGCCGAGAGGCGTTTGCCCCAGCGTCTTGAGCAGTTGCTCCAGCTCCCAAAACTCCGAGATTTGCGTGCCGGTGGCGCGCAGCGCGCCGATGAAAAAGTCCAACGGGCGGCGCAGCTTTTGCCCGACGGATTGCAAAAACTCTTGCGAGGTGAGAATATGCCGCATCACTTGGCGGATGTCGCCGTCGGTTTGCTGCCAAACGGCGGTGGTGCTTTCCACCAAACTTTGGGGCGGGTCGTCGGCCACAAAGCGGATGCACAGCTTGCGAGAAAGAAAGCGCGCGGTTGAGGGGTGATTGACGGCCAAGTCAATCGCGTGCAAACCGTCTTCGATACCACGACCGGCGGGCAGTGTGTGCCCCAGCACGTGTTTTTCGCCGTCATCGTGCATCTCCGGGTCGAAGTAGAAACCGGTCTTTGTCCCATCGTGCACCGTCCAGCCGGTCAGGGCGCGCGCCACCTCCTTGACGTCGGTTTCGGTATAGCCGCCGTCCACGCCCAGCGTGTGCAGCTCCAAAAGCTCACGCCCGTAGTTTTCGTTGGGATGCTCGGCTTCGCTGATATAGTTATCCAGATACATCAGCATAGCCGGGCTTTTGGCCGAAGCGAAGATCAAGTCGCGGAATTTGCCCAGCGCGTGCTTGCGCAGCACCTCGCGATCATAAATGACCCGATCAACGACAAAATCGTCGCCCGCGACGTTGAGATGGTCGGCCCAAAAGTCTACCATGCGCTCCAACAACTGGCGCTTGCTGTATACGGCGCGGATCACCACGCCTTTCACCAACGCCTGATAGCTTCGTCCCTCCGTCTCGTCCAGCGCGTAGAGCGTGTGCCGATCCATTTGCAACACCGGCAATAGGCGCAAACGCGCCTCCGTCTCGGCGTCGTCTATCGTTTCGGGGTGGAGTTGTTCGTCCAAGTAGGCTTCATAGCCCATCGCTTCGGCGCGCGCCAATTCTTCCGGACGCACGCCCCAGGTGATGCGGTTGAGCAGATGCCAGGTGGGGTTGGCGGCTACTGCGCGCAAATGAGCGCGCGGGGGTGGTGTCCACCGCTGCATCGTTCCCCCCAGCAACGCCGCTCCGCTGAGTTTGAAGAAAGTACGTCGTGAAACTTGCATCATGGCCTCGCTCAAACTAAGCCAACGTCAGAGCACGGCGCACCAAAGCACGCCATGTATAGTTTCAATGTATCAGAAAAGTGCGCAGCGCGATAAACCAAACGGGCACATCTCACGTAAAAAGCTGTAGAAATTTTGTTACCGGCCCTTTACATATTCCCTTATGCTTGGGTCTGCACGTGCGGGGTGGGAGATAAGCGCTCACCGTGCGAAAATAAAGCAGCGCGTGGAAGGATCGTGCAACGCCGACCCGCTCACTGCATCTAACCAGCGTCGAGCGGTGCGATTGGAAGCCAAAGGAGCAAAACACCATGCCGACTTCTATTCTTTCGTTCATCAAAGGGAACTTATTTTTGTTAGCGGCGCTGACCTTGTTGGTCGGCTTTGTGACGCTACACGTGATCTGGTACATCCACCCCAGCCGCGAGATCGTCACGGTGGCGGACTTCGACGCGCGCTTGCGCGACGGCACGCCAACCGTCGTGGAGTACTACTCCAACCTTTGAACGGTCTGCACGGTTTCCAAACCCATCGTGGATGGGCTAACGGAAGACTTGCAGGGGCGCGCTGACGTGTTGCTGATCGATCTGCTCGGCGAGATCGGTAAGCAGACCGCCGGACGCTACAACGTGCGCAGCGTGCCGACGTTCCTGGTCTTCGACGGCCAAGGCGATCTTGTTTTGCGCCAAAGCGGTAGGC
>JALSSH010000209.1 GCA_026984385.1 Ardenticatenia bacterium
GCTGGATGACGGCGCGCACGTGGTGGCGTTGCGACGCGGCGCGGAAGGCTCGCTGTTGGGGATGCAGGGTCTAGAGGGCGCAATCGCCGTGCCGCCCGTGCCCGTGCCGGAGATCGTGGACCAGACTGGCGCGGGAAATACCTACTGCGGCGCGTTCTTGGTCGGTTGGTGCGAAACGCACACGGTGCAACGCGCGGGCTGCTACGGCGCGGTGGCGGCGTCCTTTGCGTTGGAAGTCACCGGAGTGGCCGACCCGCCGCCGAACAAAGCCGAGATTCGCGCTCGACGCTATCGCTGGGTGTGCGAGCAGCTCGGGGTAACTCTGTAGGGGGCAGGTGGGCGCAACGTGGATATTCAACTTGAAGCTAAAGTACCCTACCGCGTGCGCCGTATGACGCTCGCCGACTTGAAGGAAGTGTGCCGCATTGACCGCGACGCCTTCCAAGCGTACCGACGGGCGCGTCGGCAGTTGACGCGCCCGCTACGGCTGCGCACTTCCGCCAACATGCAAACGGCCATCCGCCGCCCCTATCCCGGGGTGGTGCTCGAAGCGCCGCCCGGAGGGCCGGTGGTCGGTTATTGCTTTACGCACGTGTGGGGCAAACTCGGCTGGCTGGGCACGTTGGGCATCACCCCGCGACGGCAGGGGCTGGGGCTGGGGCGCGCGGTGATCGCGGGCGGATTGGCGTTGCTGCGCGAGGCGGGCTGCACCACTTTGGCGCTGGAAACCATGCCCGAAAGCGGCAAGAACTTGGCGCTCTATCTTTCGTTGGGGCTGGAAGCGCGCTATCTGACGCTGCTCTTTCGCGGAATGCCGCCGCCCGCTGCAAAAACACATTACCGCCTTTGGAAGGGCGGCGTGGAGCTGCAAATGATCGGCGCACAGATGTTGCACGGATTTGACCCGACGCCTGCTGCTCAGTGGTTGGAAAACGAAGGCGCGGGCCAAACGTTGGTCTGGTGGGAAGCGGGGCGACCGGTGGCCTTTGCTGCGCTTCGTCACGCTGAGCGCCGTTTGGAAACGCCTCAATACGATCTCACCACCGAGGTCGCGGCGTGCTTGCCGCAAGCCGCTGAACACTGGCCGCGCTATTTGGCCGAGATGGGCGCTTACGCGCAGCAGATGAACAGGACAGGGATCGTCTTTCCGGTGAACGCAAAGCAACAGGCGCTCGTGCAGCATATGTTGGCTGCGGAGCTGCGCATTGTGCATACGCGCGTGCGCATGGTGACGGGCGCGGCGTTGGGCACGGAGGACGCGCTGCTGATGATGACGTTGGCGATGTAGGAGGGGCGCTCGCCGGGGGCGCGCCGCCTAGCCGCGCTTTGCGCGGCTGACGCGCGGCATTCGCCGCGCGTAGTGCGCCGAATGGCGCACGGGCGGCGCGCCCAGCACGCGCTCGCTCGCAGAGCGCCTAGTCGCTTTCCGGCGACCAGCCCTGCCATCCACGCGCCTGCCAAGCCGCGTACAACCCGATAGCGCCCGCAGTCGCCACATTGAGACTTTGCACGTGCCCACGCATCGGCAACGTGATCAGAAAGTCGCACGTTTCGCGCACCAAACGCCGCAATCCGCGCCCTTCGCTGCCCAGCACCAGCCCCAGCGCGCGGTCCAAATCCACCTGATCCAGCGTGCTGGTGTGCGGGCCGATATCCAACCCTGCCAGCCAGATTTCGCGCTCTTTCAGTTCTCGCATCGTGGTCGCCAAATTGGTCACTTGGGCCACGCGCAAATGTTCCACCGCGCCGGATGAGGCACTCACCACAGCGGGCGTGATCGCCACATTGCGCCGTTCCTGCATGATCACGCCGTGCACGCCGACCGCGTCCGCCACGCGCAACAGCGCCCCGACGTTTTGCGGGTCTTGCAGCAAGTCCAGCAAAAGCAAGAGCGGTTTTTCACCTTGCTCAGTGGCGTAACTCAGCAGCTCGTCGATTTCCACATAAGGATAGTCACCCACGCGCAGCGCCACGCCTTGATGATTGGCGTTCTTTGCCAGGTCATCCAACACACGGCGCGGCACGCGGCGCACGTTGAGGCTGTGTTGCTGCGCTGCCTCGACGATCTCCTCCACCGTGCCTTTTTCCGAAACGCCTTCGGCGATCAACAACTGTTCAAAGTGCCGCCGACCGGCGCGCAGACTTTCCAACACCGGCCAGCGTCCGTAAAGATATTGCGCCATAGCCCCTTTACGCCTCACTCCACCCGCCAAATCGTGCCGTCCGGGCGGTCTTCCAGCATCACGCCCAACGCGGTCAAGCGTTCACGGATACGGTCGGCGGTGGCAAAGTCTTTCGCGGCGCGCGCTTCGGCGCGCAACTCAATCAGTGCGCGGATCAAATTCTCGGCGCGAGCAGAATCCCCCGCCGCTGCGAAGTCATCTTCCGGCACAACGCCCAGCACCTCGCCGCCCAATTCACGGTAGGTTTGGTCTATGGCCTCCAATACAGCCTTGCCTACCGTCTGCCCGCTGTTAAGCAAGGTATTGACCTCACGGGTGAGCGCTTGCAAGGCCGCCAGCGCCCCTGGCGCGTTGAAGTCATCGTCCATCGCAGCGATAAATTGCTCGCGTGTGCGTTTGAGCACGTCCAGAAAAGCGTTGCCCGCCTCTCCTTCCGGAGCGTGGCGCAACGTTTCGCGCGTCAAGCGCACCGCGCCGTAAAGCCGTTCCCAGCCCTTGCTGGCGCTCTCAAGCGCTTCTTCGCTAAAAACGATCGGGTTGCGGTAGTGGCCGCTGAGAATAAACGAGCGGAGCACCTCCGGACGGTGGAGTTTCAGCGCGTCTTTGATCGTGTAGAAGTTGCCCAAGCTCTTGGACATTTTTACCGGCACGCCGAATTCGTCCGGCACGGTCAGGCTGCCCACCAACATCCAATAACGCGCAAAGGGGGCGTCGTTGGCTGCTTCACTTTGGGCGATCTCGCAATCGTTGTGTGGGAAGATGTTGTCCACGCCGCCGCCGTGAATGTCAAACGTTTCGCCCAGATATTTGCGCGACATTGCCGAGCATTCGATATGCCAGCCCGGGTAGCCCACGCCCCAAGGACTGTTCCAGCGCATGATGTGCTCCGGTTCAGCACGTTTCCACAGCGCAAAATCTGCCGGATGGCGTTTGTCGTCCTGCACATCCACCCGCGCGCCGGCTTCCTGC
>JALSSH010000210.1 GCA_026984385.1 Ardenticatenia bacterium
GTCGTATTTTCCTTTTGGCCGAGGGGCGCTTGGTCAATCTCTCCGCCGCTGAGGGACACCCCGCCAGCGTGATGGACATGAGCTTTGCCAACCAGGCGCTGGGCGCAGAGTTCATTTTGCAGCACGGCAAAGAGCTACAAAGCCAGGTTTACACCATCCCCGAGGACATTGACCAGGAGATCGCGCGGCTCAAACTGGCGGCGATGGGCGTCCGGATCGATACTCTAACGGAAGAGCAGGTGGCCTATCTCAACCAGTGGCAGGAAGGCACATAAACCGCCCTCCGTCATGCGCACAAGGGCGGTGGCCGAGCGTCTAGACGGCGTTGGGTAACATCTCCCTTGTGCGCTAGAATGAAGGTCGCTGCAAGTTAGAACGTAGATCAAGAGGAGTTTTTGAGGAGAAAGCACTCAATGAATCGTCACAAATGGCTATTGGCCGGCGTGGTGCTGAGCGCGATGTTGCTGGCGTTGCTGGCGCCTGTGAGCGGTGGGGCGCACGCCCAAACGCCGCTGGCGCGGGTGCGCTTTTTGCACGCGATGCCCGGCGCGACGTCGGTGGATGTGTATATGGATGGGGTCTTGGCCGCGAGCAATCTCGCTTACGGTTCGGCCACGCCGCATCTCAACGTAGAGGGTGGGGAGCACCTGGTGGCGCTCAAGGCGGCAGGTGCAGGGGCAGACGCCCCCTCGCTTTTGGAAGTGAACGTGCCGCTTGTGCCCAGCCTGGCCTTTACCGTTGTGGCGCAAGGGCAGCCGGAAGCGCCCGAGGCCGTGCTTTATGAGGACATCCTCGACGAGATCGCGCCCGGCTTTGCGCGCGTCATGGCGATCAACGCGATTGCCGGCTCGCCCGCGCTGGATATTTTGGACGCGCAAGGCGGCCCTTTGGTGCAAGGCGTGAACTACGGCGTGCAGTTCGGCACGATCAACATTAACACGCGCATTCAAGACATCGTCTTTGTGCCTGCAGGCGGCGCGTTAGAAAGCGCTTTGGCGCAACTTTCCGCCGTTCCGTTGCGCAGCGGCGTTCTGTATACTTTTGTCGCCATGGGCACGCTGGACGGCGCGGCTCCGCCCTCGGTGTTGACGCTGGAGACGCCGGTCAACGCGGCGGCGGGGTCGGTGCGTGTGCAATTCGCCAACGGCAGCCCCGATCTGGGCGCGGTGGATGTGTACATGGACGACACGCTGATCGTGCCCGGACTGCGTGAAGGTGACTTGACCGGCCACGTGGCTTTGCCTTCCGGCGATCACACGTTGGCGGTGCGTGCAACGGGCGCAGCGACAGCCGACGAACCGCTCTTGAGCGCCGACGTCAGCCTGGGCGAAGAGTCGCCCGCCGTGACGTTGGCTTTGCTGGGCGAACAAGGCGCGGGCACGCTGGCCGTGCAGACGTTCGCCGACGCGCTGGACGATGTGCCCGCTGACCAAGCACGGGTGCACGTGATCAACGCGGTGCCCGGGGCGACGGTCGGCGTGCAAATGGCCGACGGGACGGTGCTCGCGGCGGCGCAAGCGGATATTTCCGGCGCGCCGATGGACATCAGCCCGGGGAACTATATGGTGCTGGTCAATGTACAAGGCGGCGATGCGCCGATTGACCTGGCCGTGCCGGAAAAACCCTTTGTGGGCGGCATGTACTATACTGTGATGGTCTTCGGCGGCGGCGAGATGGGCGCGCCGATTGATGCGCGCGTGATGGGCACGGCGGTTAACGTTGGCCTGGGCAGCTTGCCGCAATCCGGCGGGGCGGCGATGGCCGCAGCGCCCGCCACCGAAGAAGCGCTCCCGAGTGAGGAAGCCGCTCAGCCTGCGCCGCAGGTTGCCACCGAAGAGGCGCAACCGATGGAAGCTCAACCGACCGAGGCCGCGCCCGCCCCTGCGGAGACCGAGCTGGTGGTGGAAGCGACCGCCGACACCGAGCTGGTCGCTCAACCGCCCCAACAGACGCCTCCGCCCGCTCAGCCCACGCCGCCGCTGCAACAGCAATACCCCATCGGCTATGTGGAGCTGAACCCGGGCGCGAACTTGCATTGCCGCGAGTTGCCCGGGGCGGACAAACGCTCGTTGGGCCTGATCCCCAGCGGCTCGGCGGTAACCGTGCTCGGGCGCACCGGCACGCCGCTTGTGCCGGAAACCGGCGAGGCCACGCCCGAACCGACGCCCACCGCGCAGGCCGTTGAAGAACTATGGTTGGCTGTGCGCTGGGAGCCGCCCGGAGGCGGTTATGTGGATTGCTGGGTGGCCGCCGAGTTCTTGCGCGTGGAATATCGCGGGCATCTGCTGGATAAATTCGACGAGTTGTGGGCCTTGCCGGAAGTGCCCTTCAACAAGCCGGGTGAAGTCGTCGGCGCGGACGTGCAACCCCCTACACCGCTTTTCAACGCGGTTGTTGCCACCGTTGAGCTGAACCCGGGCGTCAGTTTGCAACTGCGCCGCTATCCGCAAGCGGACTCTGAATCTTTGGAGCTTGTGCCCGCCCGCGCACAACTTGAGGTGCTGGGCTACACCGAAGCTCCAGGGCAAGGGCGCGTCGGCGAACCGGCCAGCCCGTACTGGCTCTACGTGCGCTATCGCACGGAAAACGGCGGCGCAACGGTCGGTTGGGTTTCCGCGCAATACGTCTCGCTGACCAAATTGGGGCATCCGGTGGAGATCGCCGATTTGCCGCTGGTGGATCGCGGCGAGGCGGGGTACTACGAGGCCCCGGGTGAAAGCATGATCCCGCCCGAGCAACAAGACGTGGTCGGCGTGGTGAACCTCAACCCGGGCGCCAACTTGAACCTGCGCGACCGCCCGAGCGCCGATGCGCGCGTTGTGCTGGGCATCCCCAGCGGCGACCATATGGTGCTGGACGGACGTAACGGTGACGGAACATGGGTGCATGTGAAATACGAAGACGCGGTCGCCGGTGATGTGGAGGGCTGGGTGGCTGCCCAATACCTCAACATCACACGCGCAGGCCAGCCCTATGATATTCAGGGGTTGCCGATCCTAACCGGCGAGCCGGACACGATGGGCGGGTAAGTGCGGGGGCTTTGTCCCCGCGCCCCCAGCAGGGGACGCCGTCCCCTGCACCCTTCCGCGAGCCGCGCATTTGCGCGGCTCGCGGCGCTCACGTCGCCGACAACCCGATGATTGCGGGCAG
>JALSSH010000211.1 GCA_026984385.1 Ardenticatenia bacterium
TGTGTTGCAGAACGCGGACTTGGAAGCGGAGCTTGCCGAAGCAGAGCTGTTGACGCGCGCCTACCAGGATTGCGCGGCTCGTATCGTGGTGGACGAAAGCGGACTGAACCCGCAAGAGGCGCGCCGCGAACTGTTCCAGCAGATTCAGCAGTGCGCGGTCAGCGTGGACCCGACCTTTTCGCTGGGCGGCTAATTCCACTCTCCGTCGCCCACGTTATCAGGGCGGGCGCTGCCGACAAGTGGCGTCTGCCCATGTTCAGGTAGCCCGCAGGTGCGCTATGCAACGTGCGCTGGACTTGCTCCTGTTTGCCTTTGAGCGATTGTGGCAACACCGCGTTTTGGTCGGTTGGACGCTGGTGGGGCTTTCGGCGGCCACCACGCTCGCGCTGAGCTTGACGCTATACGTGGACGCGGTGAACACCGATTTACTCACGGAAAGTTTGCCGGACCCGCCCTATGCGTTTCGTTTCCGCTATCTGGGCAGTTGGGAGGGCGCGATCACGCCGCAAGACGTGGAGCGCGCCGACGCAGCGCGCGATGACTTTGTGGACGCGCTGGGGCTGCCTGTGCAAAGCGCCGCCGAGTACCTCAGCGTGGGCAGTTGGAACGTAACCCGTCAGGGGGAGCGACCTGTCGCGCTCGGCGTGTACACCTTGGGCACATTGGAGGGGGGGGAGGCGCGCATTCGCATCACGGGGGGCGCGTGGCCCGGCTCGCCGCGCCATGCGGACGCTGTGCCTGTGTTGGCCTCTGAAAAGCAGCTTTTCCAAACCGGCTTGCAGGTGGGCGATGTGCTCAGCGCGAGCAAACCCGGGGTGGCCGCGCCGCTGACGCTGGAGATCGTGGCGATGTGGCAGCCGCTCGACCCCGACGATCCGGCGTGGATACTCGTGCCCAAGTTTTTCGATAGCGTGTTGCTGATGTCGCGGAGCGATCTTTGGGTGGCGGTCGAGGGGATCGCGTTGCCGGTGGAAGAGGCGGACTGGCAGCTCATCTTTGACGGGTCGGCGCTGCGCACTTCGGACGTGGGCGAGCTGTTGGGGCGCATTGTGGCGGGCGAGCGCGCCGTGAGCGCGGCGTTGCCGGGCGTGCGCATGGACGTTTCGCCGCGTGAAGGGCTGGAAGCGTTCCAAAAGCAGGTCGCGCAATTGACCCAGCAGTTGGTGATCGTCATGTTGCCGGTGGGCGGGCTGATCTTGTACTTCGTCACCATGCTGGCCGGGATGTTG
This sequence comes from Ardenticatenia bacterium, assembly GCA_026984385.1. Taxonomy (GTDB): domain Bacteria; phylum Chloroflexota; class Anaerolineae; order Aggregatilineales; family Aggregatilineaceae; genus JALSSH01. The sequence goes on from JALSSH010000211.1 coordinate 1,230, forward strand.
GTGGGGCGGCAACAGCAAGAGGACGTGTTGCTGAGCAGTCGGGGCATGGCGCGCGGACGGCTTTTGCGTTTGCACGCGCTGATGTGGCTGATTTTGGCGGGGCTGGCGCTTGGCGTGGGCATGGTTGTTGCGCCGACGGTGGTGCAATTGATCGGGCACACCTCCTCGTTTTTGCGTTTTGATTACCCCAGCGCGCCGTTGGATGTGGCCTTCACGCGCCAAGCGCTGCTCGCCGCCGCGCTGACGGGGCTGTTGGCGGCCAGCAGCGGCTTGGTCAAAGCGTGGCGCACCACAGGGCAAACGATCACCGCGTACAAGTTGGCGCAGGCGCGCAGCGGCAAGGCGTGGTGGCAGCGCGTTTACCTGGACGTGGTGCTGCTCGTGCCCGCCGCGTATGTCTACTACACGTTGCGGCAGCGTGGCGGCCTTTCGACCGACGCCGAAGACCCCTTCAGCGACCCGCTGGTGTTTTTGGCCCCGACGCTGTTTTCGCTGGGGCTGACGCTGGTCTTTTTGCGCGTGTATCCCTTTGTGCTGGGCCAGGCGGCGCGCTTGGTCAGCCTGACGCGCAATGTGTCGCTGTTGATGGCGCTGCGCGAGCTGACGCGCTCGATGGGGCGCTATCGCGGCGCGCTGTTGATGATCGGCTTCACGCTGAGCTTGATCGGCTTCACCGCTTCGATGGCCTCCACGCTCGACCGCAGTTTGCAGGACGTGATCGAATACGAGATCGGCGCGGAGCGGGTGTTGGTGGTCGCCAGCGAAGCCCAAACCGAGGAGACCACCGGCACGGAGGGTAGCACCACGCTGACGGTGGTGGGCTATAACACGCTGCCCGCCAGCAGCCTCCAGGAGATCGAGGGGGTGTACGCGGTTTCGCGCGTGGGGCGCTTCCAAGCGCAACTTGTGCTGCCCGGCCAGCGTCCGCAAGGGACGGTGTTGGGGATCGACCGCGCAACGTTGGCGGCGGTGGCGTATTTCCGCGCGGACTTCGCCGACGAGCCGCTCGCTGACCTGCTCAACCGCTTGGCGGGCAATCGCACCGGCGTTTTGCTCAGCCGCCGCGCCGCCGAGCAGTACGCGCTGGTGGTGGGGCAAACCGTGACGCTGCAGATTTTCGCGCTCAACGCCTGGTACGAAACCGACGTGCCGATTGTGGGGCTGGTAGACTACTTCCCCACGCTGGACCCGCGCGAAGGTTTTTTTGCGCTCACCAATTTGGACCCGATCTTTGAGTTGGTGGGGACCGCCTTGCCGCATGATTTTTGGTTGCGTTTGGAAGAAGGCGCGGACGGGGACGCGGTGTTGGCGGAGGTGCAGGCGCGGGGTTTTCCTGTGCTGGAATGGCTCGCCCCGTCGCAGCGGCTCGCCGCCGCGCAGGCCGACCCGACGCGGCGCGGGGTGTTGGGCTTTCTTTCGGTGGGGTTTGTTTCGGCGATTGTGCTGACGCTGGTCGGCAGCGTGATCCAGAGCACGGCTTCGTTTCGCACGCAGGCGGTGCAACTGGGTTCGCTGCGCGCGATGGGCTTGGGGAGCGGCGCGGTCAGTCGCTATGTGTTCTTGGCGCAGGGGTTGGCCGCCGCCGGTGGCATTTTGGGCGGCACGGGGATCGGCTTGGCAACGACGCTGCTTTTTTTGCCGTTGCTGGACTTCAGCGGGGGGTTGCCGCCGTATTTGGTGCGCGTGGCTTGGGGCGAGATCGCGTTGGTGTACTCGCTTTTTGCGCTGGTGCTTTTCGGCGTCACCGTGCTAACCACGCTGTTGTTGAGCCGTCAGCACGTCTCCACGCTGGTCAAGTTGGGGGACGTGTAGGCGAAGCGGGAGCGTTGTCCGCTCCGCCCTCACCCCCGGCCCCTCTCCCTCAGGGCGAGGAGAGAGCTGTACGCTGCGCCGCCGAGGACGTGGAACGCTGC
>JALSSH010000212.1 GCA_026984385.1 Ardenticatenia bacterium
GTTGGAGCTGGTCACGGCGTTGGCAGGCGTCGGCGCGGTGATCATGCACACGCGCCGTTTGCTGATCGACTCCGGCCTGTTTACCCCTGCCGCGCTCGGTGAGCCGCTGCCCGCGTTGCCTGCGCCGTCACCGCTACCTCCCTTGCCGGAAGAAATCCCGTTGGGCATGGAGGACTTGCCGGAAGGTTTCAGCGGTTTTGATGAGGATTGGTGACTTATCCTAGCCCGCCGCCCTCCAGGATGGCATGTAGCCCATGTCAAACGGCGTGGAAGGGGCGGGGGCAACGTTGAGGTGATGTGCTTCTAGGTGCGTTGCTTTTTTACGCAAGATTTATCCCGCGCGTTCGCGCATTTGTGCTATAATAAGGTTGCATCTGGGGGTGACAGGCTTCGACGTGGGAGGCTGGCCCTAGACTGCAAGCCGAGGTGCTCTACCCTCGTAAAACCAGAGCACAACCAATAGGTGCCAACCAGAGCACTCCACAGTTCGCTATGGCCGCCTAAGATCGGCCTGCGCGAACTGACTACCCAGAAGCGGTAGTCCGTCGGCCCCGACCGTCCCTGCCCGGGCGGCAAGCCGGCGTCACAAAAGGCAGGGTGCGCTGCTGCGACCGCCGATAAGCAGCAGCTAAGATATCATCGGCTGGCGGGTGGCAAACCCTGGTCGGCTCGGGTGGCCGCCCGCGAGATGAACGAGCCGACTAAGCTTGTAGAGGTCTACGGTTGAATCTCGCGGACGGGGGTTCGATTCCCCCCACCTCCACTCAACGCAAACGCCGAAGCGCAATGCTTCGGCGTTTTGTGTACGGGAACGCAGCGCGCCCGCGCTTCTCAGCGCTCCGAACGCAGCTCCTGCGCCATGTGCTCAACACGCGCCATCTCTCGCCGTGCTTGCCGATAGCGCAAGTAGACCCACGCGGCCATGCCGCCCAAGATCACCGCCATCGCGCTATAGCCCAGCGCCATATACTCCGCATACTTGCCGAAAATCTCGTCCATTTTCCCTTTTCCCTCACCTCACCGCGAAAGTTCCGCAAGCACTTCCATCTTGCGCCGCTCGATATAGTGCACCAAGTTTTCCAGGCGGATACGATGCCACACCAAAACCAACGTGATTAGCGCAAACGTGATCATGTTGAAAAATAGCGTCGTCTTCATATCCCCCGCCACCTCAAAACCGCCCGTCGGATCGGCTTGGGTGGGGCCGGCCACCACCGGATGGATCGTGTCCGGACGCACGCGCACGATCACAATCGTAAAAATGACGCTGGCAAAGGCAATGATGCCGTAAACTGCCGCAAAACGTCGCCGCCGCTCCGGGTCTTCGATGCCGGTGCGCAACATCACATACGCGGCATACGCCAGCCACATAATCGCCACGCTGGTCAAACGCGGGTCCCACGTCCACCACGTGTTCCAGATCGGGCGCGCCCAAGTCATCCCCGTGATGATCGTGATCAGCGAAAAGCCCAAGCCCATCTCCACGCTCGCCAGCCCCAGCGTGTCCCACTTGGGGTTGCGCGTGCGCAAATACGCGATACCCGCCACCACCACCGCGCTAAAGGCGATGAACGCACCCAAAAACGCGCCCAGGTGGACGTAGAAAACGCGCTGTGCCGCGCCCTGAGTGGCCTCCGGGCCGACCCAGAACAAATCCAGATAGATCGCCACCGCAAAAAGCACCGCCGCTAACGCGGTTAGCCCTTTGAGGAGACCTGTACGTTGTGCCGAATAGCTCATTGTGCCCTCTCCGAGAAAGTAGGTTTTGCTCCCCTGGTTTTGCGGGGCAGCCCCCGCGCCTATTCTTCGACGACGTAGTCAAAAAGCACATACGCGCCGACCAAAAACATCACGTCGGCCACCGCCAACAACTGAATCCAAGGCAGCCAGTCCGCGCGTGGCATCTGCTCCAAAATCGCCGTGCTGGCCCGCACCGCGCTGATCAGCACCGGCAACACCACCGGCATCAGCAAAATCGGCAACATCGCCTCGCGCGCCCGTGCGTGAACGCTCATACTGGAAAGCAGCGTGCCGACCGTCGAAAAGCCCAACGTCCCCAACCCGAGCACCACAAGCAAGCGTGGCTCAAAAAGCGAGACGTTAAAAAGCACGGTCAACAGCGCCACCAGCACCAGCGCCACCACCAACACAAAAAGCAAGTTGCCCAACATCTTGCCGAAAAAAAGCGCGCTGCGGTCTATCGGGGCCAGCAACAGCGCGTCCAGGCTGCCGCGATCCTTTTCGGCGGCCAAGCTGCGCCCCAACCCCAAGATGCCCGCAAAGATCACCGTGACCCAAAGCACGCCCGCCACCGTCGTTTGACGCGCTTCTTTGTCCAGCTCCAGCGCCAGGCTGAAGATGAGCACGGTCATCAGCGTGAAAAGCACCATCGAGTTGATCAGCTCGCGGCTGCGTATCTCGGCGCGCAAGTCCTTCCACGCAATCGCGCCCACCACGCGCAAATAGGGCGTAACGGGGCGGCGGGCGGCGCGACGCGCTCGTGGCACGGCGCGCGGTTCGGCCTTCGGTTCGGCGCTCATCGGGTTGTCGCTGCTCCTGTCACATCCGCATACAGCGCGGGCAGATCGGCGGCGGCCAGCGTATCTGTGCGGGCGCTGTGCGCGATCTTGCCTCGGCTGAGGATTGCCACGCGGTCGGCCAGCGCGTGCCCGCGTTGCAAGTCGTGCGTGGTCATCAGCACGGTGCGCCCGCTCACGGCCACTTCGCGCAACAAGCGATCCAGCAACGCCGCCGCGTCTTGGTCCAAGCCGGTGTACGGCTCGTCAAGCAAAAGCACCGCCGGATCGTGGAGAATGGCGCGCGCGATCGCCAGGCGCTGTTGCATTCCTCGGCTGAAGGTTTGCACGACGTCATGGGCGCGGTGGTGCAAGCCCACTCGCTCCAACATCGCGGCCACGCGCTCGCGGCGCGTTTCCTTCGGCAAATTGTACAGCCGCGCAAAAAAGAGCAAATTCTCCTCGGCGGTGAGCGTGTCGTAAAGCAGCGGGAGGTGGCTCACCACGCCCAGCCTCGCCCGCACAAAGGTGGCCTCGGCGGGCAGCTCCCAGCCGCCGACGCGCACCACGCCCGCCGTCGGGCGCGCCAGGCCCGAAAGGATGCGCAGCAAGGTAGTTTTGCCGCTGCCGTTCGGGCCGAGCAGCGTCACGAACTCGCCGTGCGCCACCTCCAAATCCAGCCCGCGCAACACCGGATATAGTCCAAAGGTTTTCACCAGCCCCCGCACCTCGATCACCGGTGCGGAGGCCGATTGAGCGTGTGGGGATGCCGTCGGCGTTGGGGTATCCTGAGCCGCCACCGTCAATCCTCGTCGTTCAGGTAGGGCAACAGCCGCTCGGTCAGCGTGGCGCGATATTCGCGGTACTCCGCCTCTTCGATCTCGCCCGCTTCGTGCGCCTGTTCCAGTGCGTCCAACGCAGCCAGCAGCTCCTCTTTGCCCGCTTCTGCTGGCGGCAACTCGAACTCAAACGAGGAGAGTGGCACGTTGCCGGCCTCGCTCGCCGCAGCCGTCGGCACGGCCACTTGGCCGCGTCGCTGCCACCACCACGCCACCGCCGCCAACACCACCAAACCGCCTCCTGCCGCGCCTAACGCCAACGGCAACCACTCCGTTTGACCGTCGGTTGTGGCGGTGTCCGGATGGGTGGGCGGCATCAGGTCAATGGTGCGTGTGGGTTTGCCGATCAGCTCAAAGCGCACGCTCTGGCCGGCGGGGATCGCTTCCAGCAAGGTATGCGCTTTGACCAGCGTAAAGTCGTTTTCCGGATCGATCTGCTCGTCCGGCTCTAGCGCGGTGACGCGCACGCCGCCGTGCGAAACGTGGCCGCTCCATTCCCCTTCGGCGTCGAACTGCTCGCTACGAAATTCGACCGTGTCGTTGGGCAACAGCACCACGCCGTCCACCACCGGATAGTTGAAGAGATGGTCGAAAACCGCGCCGTCTTCATACGGCAAATAGTAGGCGACCGTGATCGTGTGCACTTGCCCGGGGCGCAACGGCCACGTGTCTCGTACCACCGGCGCATTGTCTTCCATCACCACTTCATAGCGGCTGCTGCCTTCTGCTTGCATCGGTTGGATGCCGAAGGCGGCGGGCGGCAAGGTCATTTCCACCGAGATATACCAATCGTTCTGCTCGGAAACTTGGTCGGTGGTCACGATACGGTCGCCGGTGTTGGTGATCTCCAAGTCCAACCACACTTCCACGCCGAATTCTTTGATCGGGGCGTAGTTGACCAGCATCTGCGCCCAGGTGATGGCGACTGTGTCCGGCTCGGTGGTGCGCTCGTAGAGCGTCACGTCGGCGGTTAGCTCTTCTTCCGTGCCCTCAATGTCCGGAATCCACGTGCCTTGGGGCACATCTTGATAGTCGATCTGGATGAAGTAGGCCATGCCGGCGGCACGTGGCACATCGGTAAACTCGAAGGTATTCTCTTCGGTGGTGGTGGTTTCCAGCTCACCGGCGACGTTGCCGTGCGGGTCTACGGCGTAAAGGTGCACGGGCAACTCGGCGGGCAAGGGGTCGCCGTCCGCCGTACCCAGCTCCACTGTGCCGCGCACAACCGTTGTGCCGCCCGTGTCTGCGGGGGGCATGGTGGCGTGCGGAGACGCAGAGTCCGTCTCGGCCTGGTCGGCGTTGTTCTCACCGGTCATGCCCATGCGCGCCGGGTCGAAGTCTCGCACAAAAACGACCAGATCGCGGATCTCTTGTTCGCTCAGCCGCTCGGCAAAGTCGGTCGGCATCACCGGCGTATAGCCGTCTACCACGTAGGCGGTGGGGTCGGTGATGGATTGGTAGATGTACTCGTCCGCCGAAAGCCCCTCGACCCGTGAGGCCGCGTCTCGGGTTAGTGTGCCCAAGCTGGGGCCTGTGCCATCTTCTGCCCCGTGACAAACCGCGCATTGTTGCACAAAGAGGTCAAAACCTCGGTCGTAATCGCCCTCAACGGCGGGCGGCACGTCGGCGGCATCCTCTGGCGCGGGCGTTTCGGCCATTGCGCCGTCCCCCTCTGCGGTTTCGCTCGGCTGAGCGACGGTTGGGGTGGGGGGTTCTGTGGGCATAGATTGGATTTCCACCTCCCGCACGACTTTCGGCTCACCGGAAAGATTGCCGCCGCACGCTCCCAAAATCACCGCGAGCACGAGTAGCCCGCCGAGCATCATCCAAAATCTCAACGTTCGTTTCATAGCCGCTTCACAATTCCTATGGTTGTGGTTCGCTGTCCAATGTTTTAGGCTTGGCCGCGCTGCGATTGGCGGAAGGCCGCCAAGGCGGCTTCGATGCGCTCTTGTTGCGCGGCGATCTCGTTTTCCAACTCTTCGATCTTTGCCATGACCGCCACCGATTGCCGCACCAGCAAAATACGCTGCTCGGCATAAGCATCATCGGCCAACTTGCCCAGGTCGTAGTCAAAATCCAGGTCGCGGATGGCGTGGAGCAGGCGTTCTTTTTCCGCATACAAAATTTCCAGGGCGCGGTTTTGGCGCGGCGTGCCCAAATGGGAAAGCGGCACCTCGGCGTCAGGGTCGGTGGCCGGTTCGGTTTCGCCCAGCAAAAGCGGCAACACCACCGCCAGCACCCCGACCACGACCAACGCCATCACAACCACTAGCCCCGCAGCGGAAAAAGTCGCCACGCCTTGCACCATCTCGGCGATAGAGTCGCCGTAAACCACCACCACCAACCCCACGATCAACGCGACGGTGGTAAAAACCCAAGCGTTGTTCTGGGGCCGTGACGTGTGCTTGAGAGATGTCATAAGTTCTTGTTCCTCATCGGGTGGCGCGTGTTCACTCAGAAAGCGCGCGCTCAATCGCCGCGCGGAAGTCCCGTTCGTTCGGCTCTGAAAGAAAATGTTGCACGATCTCGCCTTTGGTGTTGATCACGAACGTTTCGGGAATGCCCGTAATGCGATAGGCATCTTCCATCCGCGCGCCTTTGTCCGGCGCGTTGGGGTAGGTGATGCCGTACTTAGCCAGATAGTCCAGAGCTTCTTTGAGCGGGTCTTCGGTGTTGACCCCCAAGAAGAGCACCCCCCGATCGCGATATTCGCGCCAGAGCCGTTCCAACATCGGCGCTTCTTGTTGGCAAGGCACACAATAGCTGGCCCAGAAGTTGATCACAATCGCTTGGCCGCGCAAGCTCTTTAGGCTGACCGTCTCGCCGCGCATCACCATCGGCGCGTAGTCAAACATGGTCACCTCAAAGTCCGGCGCCGGGCCGGATTTCGGCGTATTGCGCTGGCGTTCGCGCTCGATCAGCGCATAGCCCAACAGCGCGATCACGGCCAAGACGCCCAACATCATCACGACGGTGGAGGTGGAAAGGCGTTGTTGCACCGGCTCAGAAGCGTTGAGCGTTTCGCGCGCCTCTTCGGTCACCTCTTGCAACCACTCGGGCAATTCTGCGTCTAAGTTTTCGTCGGCTCGGGTGTGTTCGTCGCTCATCAATCCTCCCCCTCCAATTCACGGGCCAGCCGCTCCAAAAGCGCCGGGTCCAGCCCGTCCGGCATCGGTCGCGCGGTGCTGGAATGGGCCGAACGACGCACCGGTTGCCCGGTGTGCTGGCCGCGTTGGCGCATCTTCCAGAGCTGCCGCGCGCCGATCACGCCGAAGATCAGCGCGAGGGCCGTCGGCACGGCGAAAACCAGGAAAAGATCGCTTTTGTCTCGCGGCAAAGCGGCCACGTCTGCGCCGTAACGCTCCACGAAGTAATCTATGATCTCGTCCTCGGTGCGCCCTTCGGCCAGTTGGCGCGCGATCTCTTCTCGCCATTGGCGGCAAGCGATGCTTTCGCACTCGTCAAGCGGCGTGCCTTCGCACACGTCGCAATACATTTGGCTGGCGATGGCGTTGACGTCGTCCCATGTCACGCCCGGGGGCAACTCGAATTCGTCGCCACCCTGAGCGTGTGCAGGGGCTTGAGCCGCAGCCCACAACATCGCCCCCAACACCATCACGCCCACCAGCGCCAACGCCCACAAGCTCACCTTGTGATTGCGCATGATACTAATCTCCTCCTGCGCTTGCGCCGCTCGCGCCCGCCGGCATTTGGGCGCGGCGCGCAACGCGCTTCGGGCGACGCGAAGGCCACAACGCGATCAACGTGCCCCCGATCAAAACAAAGCCGCCAAGCCACACCAAGTTGATGAGCGGATTCCAGTACACGCGGAAGGTCACACGGTTACCTTGCCAGTCCGTGATCAAGGCGTAAAAGTCACCGGCCAGGGTGCTATACGTGCCCGGAATACTCATATTTTCGGCAGGCTCTACCTGGCCGGTGGCCGGATCGCGGCGCATGAAAATATCGCGGCGCGGGCGCACATGGGCCACGATCTTCCCGTCTCGCAAAACCGTTACCCGCGCGATAACCATCGTGCGCCCGTCTTCGGCGTGGGCTTCGTAAAGCCCGTTGTGTTGTAAAGTGAAATCGCCCAGCGACATGCGCTCGCCCACGTTCAGCGTCTGCATGGTCTGTTCCTGAAACATGATGCTACCGATGACGCCGATCCCCAGGATCACCATGCCCAGATGGATCAAATAGCCGCCGTAACGTGTGCGGTCACGCCCGACCAGGCGCGTGAAGGCCGTCCAATACGGCTCGCCGCGCCGATGGCGTGCGGCCACACCCTTCCAAATTTCCACCAGTGTCGCAAAGCCGACAAAAAGCAACAGCCAGTAAGCAAGGATCGCGGCCCAATGATCCAGCGTCAGCCGCCCCAGCGCCACCCACAGAGCGATCACGGCGCTTGCCAGCGCCAGCGGATAGAGCATGGCGCGCCCGAGACGCCGCGCGGTCGAACGTCGCCAAGCGGCCAGTGGCGCCACGCCCATCAGGATATAGAGCGCGATCAAAAACCAGCGCACCACCGGCGGGTAGTAGTCCGGCCCCAGGTTGATGATGGTTTTGCGCAGCCCCAAGTCCACCATGATCGTAGTGATCGCCTCTGCCCATGTGCCCCAAAGCACGACCACCGTCAGCCCGAGGAAAATCCAGTTGTTCATCAGGAAGAGCGCCTCACGGCTGTAAAGCGTGTCCAACTCTGCCGCGCCACGCAAATCGCCGCGTTCTTGCCGCCACAGCAACAGCGCAAAGCTGACGATCATCGTTATGCCGAGGAAGGCGAACATCGGGCGACCGATGGGCGATTCGGCGAAGGAGTGAACGCTGCTCACCACGCCGCTCCGTGTGGCAAACGTGCCCAAGATCACCAACAGGAAGGTCATAATGATGAGGAGCATATTCCAAAATTTGAGCATCCCGCGCTTTTCTTGCACGATGGCGCTGTGCAAAAAAGCCGTGCCGGTCAGCCAGGGAAGGAGGGCGGAATTTTCCACCGGGTCCCACCCCCAATAGCCGCCCCAGCCGAGCACATCATACGCCCAGCGTCCTCCTAAAAGCAGCCCGACGCTGAGGAACATCCACGCCACCAATGCCCAGGTGCGTGTGGCGCGCAACCACCCTGCGCCCAACTCGCCGGTTGCCAGCGCTGCAAAAGCAAAGGCGAAGGGGATCACAAAACCCACGTAACCGAGATACAACGCGGGAGGGTGAAAAACCATGCCGAAATGGCGCAAAAGTGGGTTGAGACCTTCTCCGTCCGGTGGCGTGTAGGTTTGCCAACCCGCGCCGGGAGAAAAGAGCGCGCCTTTGATCGCCTTTGTGCCGGGGTCCATCCACCAGCGCTCAAAGGGATTTTCGATAAACGTGTTGAGGATCAAAAAGAAGCCCAACGTTGCCATCGTCGCCACGATGACATAGGGCATCAGATTCCGTTCCGAGCGCCAGTTGAGCAACAACGCCCCAAAGGTGAAGGCGCTCATCAGCCAAGACCAGAAAAGCAACGAGCCGGCCTGACTGCCCCAAAGACCGGTCACCAGGTAAAAGTCCGGCGTGTCTAGGCTGGAGTTTGCCCAAACATACGAAATAGCGAATTTGTGGTTGAGCATGGCATACATCAACAGCAAATTCGCCACCGTCAAGAGCGGGAAGGTCAACAATGCCGCGTTGCGCGCGCTAACCACCAGTGGGTCGCGGCGCAACTGGGCGCCCAACAGCGCCGCGACAAGCGCATACAACGCTGCCACAAACGCCAGACCTGTGGTGATGATGCCGACTTCAGCGATTAATCCAGCGTCCAAAAGTTTCCTCCTTACACATCCCCCTCCGGGCGACAACCCTTCGCCGCCGTCGAGACTCCGAGCGGCGTCCTGTGTTCTGTAGACGGATAGCCCCGCGAAACCAGGGTTTAGATAAGCGAATAATCGTGATTAGATTTTACAAAATCATTCGAGCAGAAAAGATAACAGATTCGTGAGAAAAAAGCGACTACATCGAGATAAATTGCACAAACTCTCACTGTCTATTAAACAAAGCGCCCGCCCCTCAAACGCTGTTCTTGAGGGGCGGGCAAAACGCGGTGCGGTGTTGTGCGGTGCGTTCTAGTTGAAGTAGCCGATCACGGTGCAGTTGGAGTTCATAATGACGGTGACGGGGTTGGCGTTGCCCGTCGCGCCCGTGCACGTGCCTTCCCAGTGGTCGAGCACGCCCTGATGCGTGACACTGGTCGGGATGCCCAACACAGAAACCGCCGTTCCGGGTTGATAGGTGTTGTTCTCACAGTTTGGCGATGTCTGCACCACCACGATCCCTTGCCCGACGGCACTGGTGGAGATGGTGTAGCATTCGGGGTGGAGGCAGTTGGCCGGGTCCCAGACACACGCGCCGTTCGGGGCGATCACGCACTCGTTGGCCGGATGGCCGCACGTTTGGCACGAGCCGCACTCGCCCCATCCGCCGGTCGGGGTGGCTTGGGGCGTCACACGCACGATCACGGGCGGCACATCGGCTTGTGGCGCGTTGCTGCAATCGCCGCTTTCGTCCACGTCTTCTTCAGCCACCCAGAGCGAAAGCGCCATCTCGCTGCCCGGGATTTGAGATTTATCCAGCTTCCACCACAATTTGCCGTCGCGGTCGCGGGCTTGGCCTTCCACCAAAAAGTTTTGGTGCGGCGGCAAAAGGCCAAAAACGCCCCGATAGCGCCCCGGGCCGACGTAGATATACACGTCCTCATCGCCCGCCACCACCAAGCACGTCATCTGCACCGGACGCCAGTCCGGATCGTAGTCGGCGGCTTCATGCTGGGTGAGGCGGAAGCGGTAGTGCCCGTTGGCGTCGGTGACAAAAAGATCGTCCGGGCCACCTTCTCCCCGCCCCGCAAAGGCCAACCACGCGCTATCCGGCGACCAGTCGCTGGTGGTGAGCGGTAGATTGGCGTCGGTCATGGGCGTTAAGTCCCCACCGTTGTCGTTCAGACGATAAATCATGGCCGCGCCGTCTTGCCCGCCGGTCAAGCTGAGCCATGCGCCGTTCGGCGACCAAGCCGGATACCAAGCGGGTGCATCCGGCAGCGCGACCATTTGGCGCACGTTCGCGCCGTCTGCGTCCATGAAGTAGAGCGCCTGCGCTCCGTCTCGATCCGAGATAAAAGCGAGGGTCTGCCCGTCCGGAGACCAAGCGGGCGCGGTATCTACTGCCGCGTTGTCGGTGAGCCGTTGCGGATCGCTGCCGTCGGCGTTCATTACGTAAATTTCGGAATTGCCGTCGCGGTCCGAAACGAAGGCGATCTGCTGTCCGTTCGGTGACCAGGCCGGGTAGGTGTCTACGGCGGGGTTGTCGGTCAGACGGCGCAGATTGCCGCCGTAAGCGTCCATGGTGTAAATTTCGGGGTTGCCGTCGCGCTCCGAAACAAACGCGATCCATTCGCCGCTCGGCGACCAAGCCGGATGATAGTCGGCGGCGGGGTCATCGGTCAGACGGCGCGGATTGCTGCCGTTTGCCTGCACGACGTAAATTTCGGGGTTGTCGTCGCGCTCTGAAGTAAAGGCAACCTCCCAAGCCGCGTTGGGTGGAGAAAAGAACGGGATTTTACCCGTTTCGGCAATCGTTACCGTCGTGCCCTGGCCGCTACTTTCTACGGGGTTTCCGCTTAGGTCGGTGATCGTCAGGGCATCAATGCGGAACTCTGCCGATCCGGCGATCAGGCCCTCGATCTCCACCGTGAAGAGCACGTCGCTGGTGCGCGGGGGCGGTGACATCGCCGCCGCGATCAATTGCACTTGGCCGTTGGCGTTGTCTACCGTGTTTTCGCCCAAAAAAACGTTCTCGCCCAAGTACGGCCCGGGCGACACGCTGAGCACACGCACAAAGTCGCGGTCAAAGCTCAGCGTTACGTTAAGCCCACCGCAGTTGTTGGCCGGGCACACGATCTGCGCTTCGAGCTGTGCGGTTTCGGCAACGCCCACCTCGATCGGCGCAAGCGTCACCTGGACGGTTTCTTGGGCGCGGCTGGACTGTACCCCCGCGACCATTCCCACCCACATCATCACGCCCACGAGGGTCAAAAAGAATATTTTGCGTTTCATTGTCAAACCACCCTCCTTCTCTGTCATATGCTTACTTTACAATCCCTTGCTCCCCATAGATCATCATACCACGTGGGGATATAAAAACTTTGTCGAAAGGCTATAAAAGAGTGTTGCCACGCCCGTTTATAGACGGGGGGAGGAAAGAAAAAACGCGGACCCTGCCGCGTTTCTACACACGTTCTACACCATTTGCGAACCACCTTTTTCAGACGCGCTGGCGTTCCTCGATATACCACTGCACGGGCAGAGGTTCGCCTTGGCGATGCAAGTAGTGTTGCACGTCGGCCAGCGCCTCATCGTACATGCGTAAAAGCTCTTCGTCAGAAGCCTTGAAGCGTCGCAACATTTGCAACGCGCAGCGGGAACAGCCGCGCATGGCGCGGTAACTGTCCGTCTCGCACGCCATACAGCCGTTGAAGCGAATCATCAGAAGCATGAAGGCGAGTACCTCTTCGTGCGTTTCGGGCAATTGCGAAACACGCTCGACCAATTGCCCCCAAGCCTCGCCGCGCGAATCCCGCAGTTGCGGGATAGCGTGATGCGGAAACAACAGTTCATTTTTAGCGTACATCCCACCCCATCCTTACACGACATACACACACGGTGAACTTTCGGGATGTAATTAGCATATAGAACGTGTGTTTACAATCATATCGTACTCCGGTACTGATTTGGGTTAGAAATAGGTTTACAAGGAGAAAAATAAAGGCCAAAGCACAAAAACGCGGCCTATTCGCAGGGCAAGCGGCAGGAAAATCCTTCGCAACGTGCTAAGATCGGGGCGGACAAGCGAGAGAAGCTCACCACACGCCACACGCGGAGGAAAATATGATCGTGCGCTTGGTTCGGCCCCTGGTTTTGTTGTGTTTGTTGGTCAGCGCGGCGTTGCCGGTTGGCGTGGGGGCGCAAGACGACGCCCCGCGCTTTGAAAGCCCCACTCTGGGCGTGAGCTTTGCGCTGCCTGCGGGGTGGACGGTTTATGAGACGGAAGACACACTGCTCACCGGCGCGGACGCGGACGTGGCCGCTGTGCGCGAAGGCGGCGTGCCGATCGGGTTGACGGTGCGCATGGTTTTCGGCACGTTTAACCAGTTGGGCATCACAGACGCCACACAAATCCCCGCTATGCTCCAGCGCCTTGTCCCGCCGGAAGGAGAGGCCAGCGACCCGCAAGCCGTGCAATGGGGTAACGCCAGCGGCTATCAAACCGAAGTGGTCTTGCCCGAAGAGCAGCTCACGACGCGGGTGGCGTTGCTGGCGATTGCAGGCGGGCGGGTGGCGGTGGTGCGCGGCATTGCGCCCGGCCCGATTTGGCAAACGCAGGCTTTGCCCACCTTCCAGGCGTTGATGGCTTCGTTGGAGTTTCGCTTGCCGGAGCGTGACGCGGATTACATCACGCGCATTCCCTCCAACGACGGCGGCGTGCTCTGGCACTATATCGCCCCTCCGCCGGAAAGCGGGCGCGAGGTGCGCGCAGGCGGCATCGTCTACGATATGTTCGACGTGATGTATATGGTGGTGGGCGCGGGCGGCGTGATGTCGTTGGATATGAACAGCGGGGCGCGCATCAGCTACATGGGCCCCTGGCTGGGTGGCAACTTCGTGGACGTGGCGATCGGGCCGGATACCAAGCTCTACATGGCAAACGTGGCGGCGGAAACCGACCAAGCGATTATGGTGGTTGACCGCGCGGGGAATTGGGCACGCGGTTGGGGGGGGCGTGGCGACGGCGCGGGCGAATTTGCGCCCGGGATGCCGCGCACCATCGCCATTAACTCCAACGGCGACGTGTGGGCTATCTCTGAAGGGCACAGCGCGGGCCTCACCAATCGGCTCTACAAATTCGACGCTTACGGCAACTTGTTGCTCAGCTTGGACCTGGCCGCGCTCAATCCGGACTTGCACGACGTGCGGCTGGCGATCCATCCGCAAACCGACGCGCTCTACTTGGTCGGCGCGGCGGGCAACCTGACCGTCGCCGACGAAAACGGGCAAGCGCTGGTGGTCAATTTGGGGCAAGAGGTGCTGCAAGGGTTGCGCCCGCGAGACATCGCCATTGCGCCCAACGGAAATATCGTGTTGGCGTTAGACGCGCCCGGGCTGGACGGCTTCGGCTTTTTGGAGCTGAGCGCGGCGGGGCGCTTGCTGGACGTTTTCGGCTTCCCCTTTGATGAAGAGCGCGGCGGCCCGTTTTTGCCCGGGGAATACGCCCATCCCGCCGGATTGCTGATCGGGCCGGACGGCACGGGCTATTGGACGGAAACGCATCCGCAAACCGGCTATACGCAGGTGCAGCACTTCACGTTTCGCGGCGACGGCGTGTTACCGTTGGGGCGAGAAGCGCTCGCCGACCAGGGCGCGGAAGCCGATCTGCTCGGTTCGAGCGACCCGGCGTTGGGCGGCGGCACGATCGCTTACGGCCAGTCGGTCAAGGGCACGCTCAACAACCGCTATCCGTCCCATCACTGGACGTTTGAGGGCGAGGCGGGCGACCACGTGATCATTGCGATGATGGACGCCAGCGGCGCGGGCTTGCTGGACCCGAAGTTGCGTTTGCTGACCGCCGACGAACGCGAGATCGCGGCCAATGACGACGTGGGCGCGGCGCGTCCGGAGGGCATGGGCGAGCGGGACGCCTACATTGACTTTTACCTGCCCTCGGACGGCGTTTACACGATTGAGGCGGGACGTTTCGGCGGACGCGGGGAGTATGTGCTGACGCTCAAGCGCGTGAGCGGATAGCGGGGCATGGGGGGCAGGGGTCGCAAGACCCCTGCTGGGGCGCGGGCAACGCCCCCGCCGCCTAACCCGCGTCCGCGCTTTGGAAGAGCGTCGGCGTGCCGAAGGTGGGCTGCGCGGCGTAACCGAGCAAAATCGCCACGTTTCCGCCGCTCGGCAACCAATAGAGCGCCGCATCCGGCCACGCCTCGCGTGCGGCCATAGCGTCCCCGCCGTTTTGGAACACTTCCACCAGC
>JALSSH010000213.1 GCA_026984385.1 Ardenticatenia bacterium
GCCGGAGATACCTTTTTCCTACATTGTAGGAGACTACAGCTTCGCGCCCTACGTCGCGCCCGCAGAGCTGCCGATGCGGGTTGGCGCGCCGTATCTGGTGTACTACGGCGCGCGCTCGCGCTTGCTGCTGAGCATGACCGCGCTGGACGCTCCGGACGCCGAAGAGTGGTTGCCGCAATTTGAGCCGCCGCGCTAGGGTCGCTCGCCTTCCAGCCATTCTACGTCTTTGGGCGGGGTCAGCGGCAGGGTGACGGTGAAGGTCGAGCCTTCGCCCAAACGACTTTCTACGTTGATCTGCCCGCCGTGTAGTTCCACCAAGCTCTTGACAATCGCCAACCCCAAGCCCGTGCCCTCGATGCTCTCGGTTTCCGGCGTGCGCACGCGATAGAAGCGGGCGAAAATTTGCGCCTGGTCTTCCGGGCTGATGCCCAGCCCGTCGTCTCGTACCGTGATCTGCACTTTTTCCGTGCCCAGCAACGCCGCGCTGAGCCAGATATGCCCTTCCGGCGGGGTGTATTTGATCGCGTTGCTGACCAAGTTCGTCACGATTTGGGCCAGACGGCGCGGGTCGGCGGAAAGCAACGGCACATCCGGCGCCACTTGCATATCCAGCGACATCGCTTTTTCCTGCAACTGCACCTCAAAGCGCCCGGCCACCTCGCGGAAAAGCTGCTTGAGGTTGACCCGTCCATAGCGCAGACGGATACCGCTTTCGATACGCGCCAGGTCCAGCAGGTCGTCAATCAAGTTCAGCATATGGTCAACAGCACCCCGCACACGTCGCACGTATTCTTGCCCGGAGTCCGTCAGCTCGTGCGTCATCTCGATCAAGTCCACATAGCCCATGATCGAGCTGAGCGGATTTTTCAGATCGTGGGAGGCGGTAGCGACCAGCTCGTTTTTGAGCTGTTCGGTTTCCTTAAAGGGCGTGATGTCGTGCGTGACGATCATCCAGCCCACTTCCGCCGAAGGCACGATATTGACATAGAGCGTATGGCCGTCGGAAAGCAGCAGTTCTTCGGTCAACGCTTGTTCGGCTTCACGCGCACGCTCAAAAAGTTTGCGTAACGGGGAATAGGCGAAAACTTCGTCAAATGGTTGGCCGACGTATTCCTCTTTGGGCAAAAGATGGAAGGTGCGTAACGCGGCCTGGTTCACGAGCACCAGTTGCCCTTGCGGGTCAACCACGATTACCGCGTTGGTGATGTTGCTGAGGATCAGCTCCAGCTTTTGGCGCTCGCGCAGTGTCTGGTCGTACAAATTCGAGTTGTCCACGGCTGCCGCTGCTAAGGCGGCCAAGCGCGCTACAAACGCCAAATTCGCTTCGTCAAAGGCCGCTTCGCGCGTGCTTTCCAGCGTCAGCACCGCGATCACGCGGTCGGCGCGCACCAAAGGGACGGAAAGCAAGGCGCGCGTGTCGGGCAAAATCTCTACAAAGTCCGGATCGAGACGCACATCAGGGAGCAAAACCGCTTCGCCGGTGCGCACGACGCGCCCGCCGACGCCCTGAGTCAACGGCCAAGGATGCGCATACAAACGCCGCCAAATCTCCTCCGGATAGCCATAGCCCGCGATGATGCGCATCTGCTGCGCTTTCTGCTCGACGAGGGCGATCACCGCCGCGTCTGCGCCGGTGAAGCGTAGCGCCCAGTCCAACGTCAGCTCCAACACGCGCTCCACGCTGAGCGTGTAGCTCAGCTCGCGGCTGATGCGGCTGATGATTTCCAGTTCCTGGACGCGCTCGCCCAAGTGTTCGTCGGTGCGCTGAGCCAGTTGGACATTTTCCAACACCAGCGCCCCGTAAGCGGCCAGCGCTTCCAACAGCGCTTGTCGGTCCGGGGTGATGGACTTGTCGGTGAGGCTGTTGTCCGCCAGAATCACGCCGACCAAACGTGAGCCAACGGTCAGGGGCACGCCGAGAAAATTCCGCAAGCGGAGCGCTTGACAAAGCCAGGCCAGCCGTGTTTGGCGACAAGCCTCTACGTCCTGCACCCGCACGCTTTTCCCCGCGCACCAAGCGCTAAAAAAAGCGTCGTCCTCGCAATTTGCCAGAGCGTATTCCACTTGCTCCAACATCAAGCGCGTGTCGGGGTCCGCAGGAAGATGGCTCAGCGCGCCAAAGATGAGCCGATCTTCCTCCGGATCGCGCAGCAACACCAGCACGCGCTCAAAGCCGCATTCGCGCAACACCACCCCCATCAGCGCGTCGAGCGCTGCCGTGCGGTCGGCGGCGGTCAGCTTTTGCACCATACGCTCCAACCGCTTCACCTCACCGTCGGATGATGATAAAAGGGCGGGGTCCATAGCGGCGGGCAACGTTTCAGCGCGCCATGCCCACAAAAAACCCGCCATCAGCGGCAACAACGCAAACCAGCGCAACACTTCGGCCCCGGGCTGTTCGGCCCACACATAGGCAACGACGGCAAGCGTGCCCACCGCTCCCCACAACAACGCCCGCGATGATAAAACGGTTCGCCCCCGAGCTGCACGAAACTTCTCTTTTGCGCGCATTTCACCTCTGACCTTAGTTGGCTTGTAAGCAATAAGCGAAAGGGTGTTCCGTCATCATGGGTAATAGCCCCATTGTGATAATTATAGAGTATTGTACCGCACTGCGCCTTTTTGTAACGTTTGGAGTGCGTTTGTGAATGTTAAAGACCGATATAAACGGGCGCGGAAGATGTGAGGCGGCGAATTCCGATGTACAATGAAGGCGCATCAAGGAAAACACGCCAAAGGACAAGCCACGTTGATCGATGAAACTCAGCGTTGCCCCCATTGTGGCCGCTACGTGATCGCCCAGGACGGCATTTGCCCCGCGTGCGGTGAGCCGTTAGGCGTAGCCGACGCAGTAGATGTTCTGCCGCAAGAGCCACTCCCCACAGAGGACGCCCCGCGCGAGCCGGACGAGGCCCAAACCGTCACCACAGCGGAAGACCCGGACGCCGCCGAGGCGTCTATGTCGAGCGCCGCTCCCGACACATCGCCACAGACGCCCGCCGAAGTCGGCGAAGCAGAGGAAATAGCCGCCGAAGATGCCGCTGCCAGCGAAAACGAGCCGCCCGCCGCTGCCTTGCCCGAAAGCACAGAAGCCGCCCCGACGGACGAAGCGCCCGATGAGTTCGAAGCATTGCCC
>JALSSH010000214.1 GCA_026984385.1 Ardenticatenia bacterium
AGCGCGCCCAGCAACACCCCATCACGGCCACCGGCGAGTTCCCTCCGCCCCGCGAGGACGAGCCTTTCGGCAAGCTGCTGGCGCAAATGCACGCCTACAAACAGCAGATGGCCTATCGCGGTCAACGCGGCGAGGAGTGGCGCGCCTGGCGCGCCGCCTTGCGCCAGAAGATCGCCGAGTTGCTCGACTTGCGCTTTCCGGATGGCGCGCCCGTGCCCGCCCAAGAGATGGAAACCGAGCGACTAGAAGGCGTCACGCGCCAAAAGCTGCTGCTGGAGGCTGCCGACGGGTTGCAACTGCCCGCCTATCTTTGCCGCCCCGCCGAAGCCGAAGGGCCGCTGCCCGCGCTGCTGGTTTACGCCGGACACGGCACAATTCGCCAAACCGCCGGCCTGCTAGAAAGTCCACACCGCGCCAACGCGCTCAACCTTGCCCGTGCGGGCTTCCTCACGCTGACCGTCGAGATACGCGGCTTCGGCGAGCTGGGACAGGTAGATCACCGCAAACTGGATAGCGTCGCCCGCCTGATGGGGCGCACGTGGCTTTCGTCCGTGCTGGAAGACGGTCTGCGTGCGCTGGACTATCTGCAAGCGCGGCCCGACGTGTGGCCCGAACACCTCGGCGCGACGGGTTGGCGGCTGGGCGGCGGACTGGCGCTTTACACCGCCGCGCTGGACGAACGGGTGCGCGCCGTCGTGCTGCAACACTACCTCGGCGGCGGCATCGATCCGGTGGCGGTGCGCGGGCACGGCTGCGACTTCGTGCCCAGTCTCTGGCGCTACGCCCAGTTTAGCGACGTGGCGCGCCTGGTCGTGCCCCGCCCCATGCTCTACGTCTACCCGCGCGAGCTGGAAACCACCGCCGCTGCCCGCGCCTGGTTCGACCAAACGCGCCCGATGTACGAAACCTTCCGCTGCCCAGACCGCACCAACTTCATCACGTTTGAGGGCGACGCCGTCTTCCAAAACGAGAGCGCCGCGCGCTGGTTTGCGCGCTGGCTGGTGGAAGAAGAAGACACCGGCGTATTGCTCTGGGCGCCCCAGGAGTAAACGCCCCCACACGCGCACAAGGCGGCGCGCGCGAGGTCGCCGCACCGCCGCAACGTGGCGAGTGCGGCGGGCGACGTGCGCGCCGCCGTCGGCCCACGCCGCGATGTGCTCAAAGGCCCACGCCCCCACTCGCATTCGTCACCCCACGCCCGCGCCCACCTGTGCTATGATCGGCGTGGAGAGGACGCCATATGCACGAACTGGGCATCACGCAAAGCATCTTGCAAATCGTCTTGCACCACGCCGAACAAGCCGGCGCGGTGCGCGTTCAGCGCGTCAACTTGGTGATCGGCCAACTGAGCAGCATTGTTGACGAGTCCGTGCAGTTCTATTGGGACATCGTCAGCGAGGGCACGCCCGCGCACGGGGCCGAGTTGCACTTCACGCGCGTTGCGGCGCGCTTGCGCTGCGACGACTGCGGGCACGATTTTCCGCTCAACGCCGAGGACTACACTTGCCCGCAATGCGGCGGACAACGGGTGCGCGTTATCGGCGGAGACGAGTTCTACATCGAAAGCATCGACGTAGATTTGGCCCAGGATGTGCCACAAACAACCTAAAGAGGGTACAGCATGACGCAAAATATTCCGGTCGTAAAAAAAATCCTCAACGAAAATGACCTGCTCGCCCAACAAATCCGCCAACGCCTAGAAGCCACAGACACTTTCGCGCTGAACTTCATGGCCTCCCCCGGCGGCGGCAAAACCAGCGTCATCACGCGCACCGTGCAGGCGCTGCGCGACGAGGTGCGGCTCGGTGTGATGGACGGCGACATCGTGGAGCTGGACTTGCGCGAGCTGGCCCAAATGGGCATCCCCGTTTCGCTGATCAACACCGGCGGGCAATGTCACCTGGACGCCAACATGGTCTTTAGCGCCCTGCCCTCGCTGGAGCTTGAGGCGCTCGACTTGCTGATCATCGAAAACGTCGGCAATTTGATCTGCCCCGCCGCCTTTGACTTGGGCGTACACGCCAACGTCGTGATCGCCAGCGTGCCGGAAGGCGACGACAAGCCCTACAAATATCCGGCCATGTTCAAGGGCGCGGACGTGCTGCTGTTGAACAAGATGGACTTGGCCGACTACTTCGACTTTCGCGTGGACTACTTCCGTCGCGGCGTGGAAGCGCTCAACCCCGGGCTGGCCTTCTTCCCGATCTCCTGCCGCAGCGGCGAAGGGTTCGACGCCTGGCTGGCCTGGCTGCGCGAAAAACTCGCCACCCACCAAGCCCAACGGAGCGAACCGAACTCGTGAGCAAGCCGTCCGTCGCCGCCCGCCGCGTGAAGGTGCGCGGCATTGTGCAGGGCGTGGGCTTCCGCCCGTTCATCTACGGCCTGGCGCAGCGGCTGGCGCTGTGCGGTTGGGTGCGCAACACGTCGGCGGGCGTAGAGATCGTGGTTGAAGGGGCGACGGAGGCGCTGGACGCCTTCGTGCAAGCGATCAGCGCCGAAGCGCCGCCCCTGGCGCGTGTGGAACACGTGCACGCGGAAGCTGTCCCACCCAACGGCTACACCGATTTCCAAATCCGTCACAGCGCGGCTATCGCGGGCGCATATCAGCTGATCTCGCCGGACGTGGCGACCTGCGACGAGTGCTTGGCCGAAATCTTTGACCCGCACAACCGCCGCTATCGTTACGCCTTCACCAACTGCACGAACTGCGGCCCGCGCTTTACCATTATCCGCGACATCCCCTACGACCGCCCACTGACCACGATGGCGGACTTCCGCATGTGCGCAGACTGCCAACGCGAGTACGACGACCCGCTCGACCGCCGCTTCCACGCGCAGCCGAACGCCTGCCCGACCTGCGGCCCGCAACTTGAACTACGCCCTAGCCCACACGCCCCTTTGCCGGAAGGCGCGCAGCGCGCGCGTTCCGGCGGGGTGCAGGGGACAGCGTCCCCTGCTGGGGGGGCAGGGGGCAAAGCCCCCGCCTCCCCCTCCGACCCCATCACCCAAGCGCGCGATCTGCTACGCACGGGGCACATTGTGGCGGTCAAGGGGCTGGGCGGCTTTCACCTGGCCTGCGACGCCACCGCTCCGCAAGTGGTAGCCGAGTTGCGCGCGCGCAAACGTCGCCCGCACAAGCCCTTCGCCGTGATGATGCCGAATTTGGCGACCGTGCGCCGCTTTTGCCACGTCACCGAAACCGCCGCCGAGTGGCTGCAAAGCAAGGAGCGCCCCATCGTGCTGTTGCCGCTGCGGGCCGAAGCGCCCATCGCGCAGAACGTGGCGCCCGGGCTGCGCGAGCTGGGCGTGATGTTGCCCTATACGCCGCTGCATCATCTGCTGCTCGAACCCACAGGGGACTTTCCGCCCGCGCTGGTGATGACCAGCGGCAACCTCAGCGACGAGCCGATTGTGACGCAAAACGCCGCCGCGCTGGAAAAGCTCGCCCCACTCGCGGACGCCTTTCTGCTGCACGACCGCGCCATCCACGTCCGTTGTGACGACTCGGTTGTGCGCGCGCACGGCGAGCAGATCACCCCGATTCGGCGCTCGCGGGGCTACGTGCCAAACCCGCTCCCCCTACCCTTTGAGTCGCCCCCGCTGCTGGCGGTCGGCGCGGAGCTGAAGAACACCTTTTGCCTGGCGCGCGAACGTCACGCCTTCCCCAGCCAGCACATCGGCGACCTGAGCAACTACGACGCGCTGCAAGCCTACGAGCGCGCGGTAGCGCACATGGAACACATCTTCCGGCTGAGGCCACAGCTCCTCGTCCACGACCTGCATCCGAACTACATGGCGACGCGCTACGCCGAACGACGTGCCGACCGCGAGGACCTGGCGCGCCTGGCTGTGCAGCATCACCACGCGCATTTGGCCGCTTGCATAGCCGAACACGCGCTGCCCGCCGACGCGCACGTGATCGGCGTGATCTTCGACGGGACGGGCCTGGGCACGGACGGCGCGATCTGGGGCGGCGAGGTGTTGCTCGGCGGCTACGCGGGCTTTCGCCGCTTTGCGCATTTGCGCTATATCCCGCTGCCCGGAGGGGACGCGGCCACCTTGCGCCCCTACCGCACCGCGTTGGCGCACCTGTGGGCGGCGGGTCTCCCCTGGGAAACGGACTTGCCGCCCGTGCAAGCCGCCAACGCCCAGGAGCGCGCCGTCATTCGCCAACAGCTCGAAAAACGGCTCAACGCCCCGCTGACTTCCAGCATGGGGCGGCTTTTCGACGCCGCCGCCGCCTTGGTCGGCGTGTTGCAGCGGGTCAGCTACGAGGCGCAGGGAGCGATTTGGCTGGAGGCGCAATGCGATCCGCAGGAGCACGGCAGCTACCCGCTGGAGATCGTCCCGCCCGCCACGCCGAACGCGCCGCACCAACTCGACCCCGCCCCGCTGTGGCGCGCACTGCTGGGCGATTTGCGCGCGGGCGTGGACGTGCCGCGCATGGCCGCGCGCTTCCACAACGGGATCGCCGACGCGGTGGTGCGGCTCTGCCGCCTGGCGCGCGACGCCGACGGAACGGAGGCTGTCGCGCTGAGCGGCGGCGTGTTCCAAAACGCCGTGCTGCTAGAGCGCGTCGTCGCGGGGTTGAGACGCGCGGGCTTCACCGTCTACGCCCATCGTCGCGTGCCGCCCAACGACGGCGGCCTAGCGCTGGGACAAGCGGCCATTGCCGCCTGCCGCGCCCAATCCACCTGACGCCGTGAACGCATTGGAGAGGAAACCGCTATGTGCCTGGGAATTCCTGGCAAGATCATCGAAATTTACGAGCGCGACGGGCTGCGCATGGGCAAAATTGACTTCGGCGGCGTGGTGCGCGAAGCGTGCCTCGCCTACGTGCCGGAGGCGCAAGTCGGCGACTACACCATTATCCACGTGGGCTTTGCGCTCAACGTGATTGACGAGGCCGAAGCCCAACAAACGCTCGCCTTGCTGGACGAGATCGGCGCGCTGGACGAAGAACTCGGAGAAGGGGACGCATGAAACACCTCAGCGAATATCGCGACGCGCGCCGCGTCCAAGAAGTGCTGGGCGAGATTCACGAGACGGTCACGCGCCCCTGGCGGCTGATGGAGGTCTGCGGCGGACAAACGCACTCGATCATCCGGCACGGTATCGACCAACTGCTGCCCGCCGAAGTGACCATGATACACGGCCCGGGCTGTCCGGTATGCGTGACGCCCATCGAGATCATCGACCAAGCCATCGCCATCGCCTCGCTGCCGGAAACGATCTTGGTCTCGTTCGGCGATATGCTGCGCGTCCCGGGGTCGGAAAAAGACCTTTTCCAAGTGCGCGCCGAAGGGGGCGACGTGCGCGTGGTTTACTCGCCGTTGGAGTGTCTCAAGATCGCGCGGGAAAACCCCGAGCGGGAAGTCGTTTTCTTCGGCGTAGGGTTTGAGACGACCGCCCCGGCCAACGCGATGGCCGTCCACCAAGCCAAACAGCTCGGCGTGCGCAACTTCTCGATGCTGGTTTCGCATGTGCGCGTGCCGCCCGTGCTGGACGCATTGCTGCAAGCCGACGACGTGGAGGTGCAAGGCTTTTTGCTGGCCGGGCACGTTTGCGCGGTGATGGGCTATTGGGAATACCCGCCGCTGGCCGAACGCTACCGCGTGCCGATGGTGGTCACCGGCTTTGAGCCGCTGGACTTGGTGCGCGGCATTCATCGCGTGCTGAGGCTGTTGGAAAGCGGGCGCGTGGCCGTAGAAAACGCCTACGAGCGCGCGGTCACGCGCGAGGGCAACAAGCCCGCCCAAGCGATTATCGCCCGAGTCTTTGAGGAGTGCGACCGCAATTGGCGCGGGATTGGCCCGATCCCGCACAGCGGCTGGCGCTTGCGCGCGGAGTACCGCGACTACGACGCGGCGCGGCGCTTTGCAGTGGAAGGCATCCGCGCGCAAGAATCGCCACTTTGCCGCGCCGGTGACGTGCTCAAAGGCGTGCTCAAGCCTACAGAGTGCCCCGCCTTCGGCAAGGAGTGCACCCCGCGCCACCCGCTCGGCGCGCCGATGGTTTCGGCAGAAGGAGCGTGCGCGGCTTACTACAACTTCGGGCGCTTTGAGCGCTCTACACAAGGAGGTTGAGCGATGGCCGACCCGTTCACAGCACTGGACGCCTTGCCGCGCGTGCGGCTGGCGCATCTGCCCACGCCGATTGAACCGATGCCGCGTCTCAGCGCGCACCTGGGCGGCGCGGAGCTGTGGGTGAAGCGCGACGACCAAACCGGCTTGGCAACCGGCGGCAACAAAACGCGCAAGCTCGAATACCTGATCGCCCAGGCACAGCAAGCGGGCGCGGACTGCGTGATCACGGCAGGCGCGGCGCAGTCCAACCACGCGCGCCAAACCGCCGCAGCCGCCGCCAAAGTCGGCTTGGAGGCGCATTTGGTGCTGCGCGCGCTGCCCAGTGAGCCGCCCGCGCCCATCGGAAACCTGCTCATTGACCACCTGGTCGGCGCGGCCATCCACTGGACGGAGGAAAGCGCGCCCTACAGCGCCACCATCGCGCAGGTGGCCGATGAGTTGCGCACGGCGGGCAAACGCCCGTATGTGATCCCCTACGGCGGCTCAAACGCTTGGGGGCTGCTCGGCTACGTGCAGGCCATGCGCGAGTTCACCGCACAAGCGCGCGAGTGCGGCCACTTCGACGCGCACATCTTCGCCACCAGCTCCGGCGGCACGCAAGCGGGGCTGGTGCTCGGCGCGCATTTGGCCGCGCTGCCCGCCGAGTGCCAAGTGCTGGGGATCAGTGTGAGCGACACGGCGGACGAACTCGTGCCGCGCGTGGTGGAGCTGACAAACGCGGGCGCTGAGCTGCTCGGCAGCACATGGCGCGCCTCAGCGGAAGACGTGCAGGTCAACGATCGCTACCTGGGTGAAGGGTACGCGGTGGTCAACGCGGCGGATCGGGAAGCAGTGCGCTTGGCCGCGCACATGGAAGGGCTGTTGGTGGACCCCGTTTACACCGGTCGGGCGCTGGCGGGCTTGATTGACTTGGTGCGGCAAGGCGTGTTCGGGCACGGAACGCGCGTGCTCTTTTGGCACACGGGCGGCTACGCGGCGCTCGGCGCGTTTGCGGACGCGCTGGTGTAGCGCGGGGGCGCTGCCCCCGCCCCCCCGCAAGGGGCGCAATCGCCCCTTGACCCCGCCGCGCGAACGCTGCGCGTTCGGCGCGGCACGGGGAGCGTGGGGCTTGGGTGGGAAAGGACCTCCCGCCGCCGTTGAGCGTCCACCGGATCGGCGCGCCGCCGAGCCGCGCTGCGCGCGGCTGACGCGCGGCAGAGCCGCGCGTAGTGCGCCGCAGGCGCACCGGCGGCGCGCCCCGGCGGACGTTTGCCACCCCCCAAGTGCCTCCCCTATAATCAAGCACAACAACTTGACCGTACCGGACACACAACGCAGAAGGAAACACCACCCATGACCGAAGAACACACGCAAGAAGCCCAACCGATCGCGCTCCACGACGAGCGCCCCACCCCGCCGCCCTCATCCTCCAATGCCACCGCCTGGAAGACCGCCGCCATCGTGCTCGGCGTGGCCTTTCTGGTTGCGCTGGTGCTACTGGCAACGTCCGGCGGCGGTGACGCGCTCAGCCAGGAGCAGGTGCGCGAGATCGCCCGTACCGAGATCGCGGCGGCGCAGCTTGCCCCAGGCAACAACGCCGATCTTCCCGATGCAGACGTGCAGCAACTGATCGATCAGGCGGTCGGCACACAGGTTGCCGCGCTCCAACCCACCAACACGCCCATCCCGCCCACTCCTACCATCATCCCCGCTGCCGACGTGGAGGATGACGACGCTTTCAAGGGGCCGGAAGACGCACCGGTGGTGATCGTGGAGTTTTCGGATTTCCAATGCCCGTACTGCGCACGTTGGGCCACCCAAACCTTGCCGCAAATCCTGGAAGCCTATCCGGACGAGGTGAAAGTCGTCTACCGCGACTTCCCGATCTTCGGTGAAGAGTCCGTGCTGGCGAGCATGGCGACCGAGTGTGCCGAAGAACAAGACGCAAACGCCTTCTGGGAAATGCACGACCGGCTTTTTGAGCGCACCGCCAACCAAGAGCAAACACCGATCAACGCCGAGACCCTGACCGGCTACGCCGAAGAAATGGGGTTGGATGGTGAACGGTTCAACACTTGCCTGACCAGTGACAAATATCGTGACGAAGTGATGGCCGATCTGGGGGCCGCCAGCAGCTACGGTTTGCGCGGCACGCCCGGGTTTGTGATCAACGGCGTGGTCTACACCATCGGCGCGCAGCCGTTCGACGTTTTCAACGGCATCATCCAAAGCCTGCTCCAAAGCTAGACAAACACAAGGGGGCGTCTTATGTTTACCAAACGTCTATCGGCTCTGTGGCTGGGCGTGCTGCTGGCGCTAACCGTGCTTGCGCCGAGCCGTTCGGCGGCCTTTGGCGCCCCCACCTATGACAAATTCGCGCTCTGGACGGAAGGAACACAACTGCGCGGCGCAAATATTTGGCAACGCATCGTCATTCCGGAAGTGGACGGGCCGGAGTTCCTGGGTTCGGACTACGTCGGCCCGCCCTACACACAAGACGACTTCGACCGCCTGGCCGCGCTCGGCGCGAATTACGTCAACATCTCCGGCCCGGGCATCTACACCGAAAAACCGCCCTACGTGCTCGACGAGCAGGTGCTGACCCATTGGGACCGCGTGCTGACGATGGCCGAAAAAGCCGACCTCTTCGCCGTGATCACCTTCCGCACCGGCCCGGGGCGCAGCGACTTTACCTTCTACGACGAGGATATCGACGAATGGGGCGACCGCTCGCTGGTGATCGAAAACGTCTGGACCGGCCAAGAGGCACAAGATGCTTGGGCGGAAATGTGGCGCACCGCCGCCGAGCACTTCCGAGGTCATCCCGTTGTGGTGGGCTATGACCTGATGTGCGAGCCGAACGCCGCCGGTCGGCTGCTGGAAATTTGGGACGGGGCGGATTTCTACCCACGCTACGCGGGCACTACTTACGATTGGAACGCTTTTTACCCACGCATAGTGGCCGCCATCCGCCAAGTGGATACAGAGACGCCGATCCTGGTCAGCGCACAAGGCTGGGGCGCGGTGCTGTGGCTGCCGTATCTGAAGCCGGTAGACGATCCGCGCATCGTCTACACCGTGCACCAATACGAGCCGCAAGTGCAATACACCCATCAAGAACCCGACGGCGACCATACCTACCCGGGCTACTACGATGTGGATTGGGACGGCGAGCCGGAGCATTTCGACCGCGCTTGGCTGGACGCTTTTCTGCGCCCGATTGACAACTTCCAAGCGCGCTACGGCGTGCCGGTGGCGGTCAATGAGTACGGCATGGCGCGCTGGGTGCCGAACGCGGCGGAATTTTTGCGCGACGAGATGACGCTTTTTGAACAACGCGGCCTCAACCACGCCTATTGGGCCTTCTCCTCCTCGTGGATGCCCTATGCCGAGCGCATAGACGCCTTCGACATCTTGCACGGCCCAGACCCCAACGTGCACCACAACGTGATCCCCAACCCGCTTTTTGATGTGGTCCGCGCTGACTGGGCACAAAACACCGTCCGACCTTCGAACGTGCGTTAAAAACGCTCGTGGGGAGGGGCAGAAGCGCGAGCAGATTTGTAGGGAGTGGATAAAGTCAAGGACATACGAAATCTCTCACGTGAGCGGGATAATCAGGGAAGCGGCGCTTATACATCTGCCGACGATTCCAGGCGTAGACAAACAGCTTGAGCGCGTTACGCAACGCTTGTATGCTGCGTGAGAAACAACGCGACGAACGCGCCAAGCGGGCCAAATAATGACGCACTTCGGCGTTATCCCCTTCTACGGAATAGGTTTGACTCTTGTTGGGTAACCCTTGATGGTGGCCTGGGGCGTAAATGAGCGACTCGTAGAGCCTGTAAGCGTCCGAATAGTATTGTTGGGCTTGCGGGCTTCGATCCAGTAGCGCCTGTAGGGCTTCGGGGGTACGTTCCTCGACCACCGCCCAGCCCACAATACAGCGCGTGGCGCGGTCTACTTGTGTGACGAGGTAAACCCTTTTTTTTTCTCCCCAACAAAGGTGAACAACTCATCCAGTTCGTTCACCCCCAACGCTTCCGCCGGAACCGGTGGCCTTTCATCTAAGCGCGCAGCATAGGCGTTCACCCAATTGATGACCGTGCGGTGGCATACCCCCAGTATGCGCGCGATGCGCCGGAAGTTCAGCCCATCCACGTACATTTGAACGGCCTGGCGTCGCATCGCTTCGGGGTATCCCTGCGGTTTGGGTTCGGGCGTATAGCGTCGGTTACAAGCTTTGCACAAGTAGCGTTGTGACCCCGACCGGTTGCGCCCTGCTTTGACCTGATCTTCTGTACTGTGACAGTGTGGACATTCGCTCATGACGCTAGGTTACCTCATAACCGCAAATTTATCCACTCCCGATTTGTAAAATTTTTTTGAGATGGCGCGCTTTTGTGGTACAATACCTTTTTGACTGTCGCGGTGTCGTAATGTGGGATGTGTGGCGTTATCAACGTGCATTAACGAGTCAGTGAACTTCCAACCGAGCGCAGAAACGGCTAGGTCGTTTCGTGCGCTGTTTTTGCTTGTTTGCAAGGTTGTGGGGCCGCCTTAAGTTCTTACCCCTTTCGTGTTTTCGCACTATTTTTCTTGCGCGCATTTTCGCTTGCATTTGCTCGCAGGTTCTTTCACGCCAGTTGGATAAGGGATACCTAAGCGCAGAGGAGGGCACGCCTTGGAGGCGAAAGACTTTAGCGCACTGCGTATTAGCCTGGCCTCCCCCGAACAGATTCGCTCCTGGTCGTATGGGGAAGTCACTAAGCCGGAAACGATTAACTACCGGCGTCTGCGCCCGGAAAAAGACGGGCTGTTTTGCGAGGCCATTTTTGGCCCGACCAAAGACTATCAGTGCTACTGCGGAAAATATAAGAACATGCGCTACAAAGGCATCGTCTGTGACAAGTGCGGTGTCGAAGTTACCCGCTCTTCGGTGCGACGCGAACGGCTGGGACACATCGAGCTTGCCGCGCCGGTCGCCCATGTGTGGTACACCCGCCGCGTGCCCAGCTATCTGGGCATCTTGCTAGACGTCAGCCGCCGCAATCTAGACCGTGTGCTCTACTTTGCCCAATACGTCATCACGCACGTAGACGAAGAAGCACGCCAAAAAGCGCTCAAACGGCTGGAAGAAGAGGTCGCGGCCAAAGAAGCTGCCCTGCTCAACGAACTCAACGAGCGCAAAGCACGCATTCGCTCCGAACGCGAAGAAGGCCTCACCGATCTCGATGCGCGCGTCCAGGAGCTGAACACCTACTTCAACGACGAACAAGCGCGCCTTTCTGAGGCCGTGATGGCCGAAGCACAAACACTTCAGGAACGCATCGAAGCACAGATCGGCGAGCCGTTGGCCCAAGATTTGGTCTTCAAAGCGGCGGATGCCGTCATCGCCCAAGCCGGGGACGTCGTCTCCCATGAGATGCTCCAAGCGGTGCAAGAAGTCACCAAAGCCCGCCTGAGCGAAATCCTCGGCGAGATCGAAGAACGTCGCCAGACCGAGCTGGAAGCGCTGGACGCGCGCGCCGACGAAGCAACCAACGTGGCCGAAGACGAGATCCGCGCGCTGGAAGAGCGAGTCGAACAGGCAATGGCCCGTTTGCACCAACAAGCCAGCGAGGCCCGCGACGAGATCACGTCTTTGCAGGTGCTCCAGTTTCTCGGCGAGCCGCGCTACCGCGAGCTTAAGGCGCGTTACGGCCAAATTTTCAAGGCGGGCATGGGCGCGGAAGCCTTCCTGGAAATTCTGAAACACATGAACCTGGAAAAGCTCGCCACCGAGCTTTGGCAAGAGGTGCGCACCACCCGCAGCAAACAACGCCGCAAAAAAGCCACCAAACGGCTGCGCGTGGTGGAAAGCCTTATGAAAAGCAGCAACCGCCCGGAGTGGATGATCCTCACCGTCTTGCCGGTCATCCCGCCCGATCTGCGCCCGATGGTGCAATTGGACGGCGGGCGCTTTGCCACCTCCGACCTCAACGACCTCTACCGCCGCGTGATCAACCGCAACAATCGGCTCAAACGCCTGTTGGAGCTGGGCGCGCCGGACGTGATCGTGCGCAACGAAAAGCGCATGTTGCAAGAAGCGGTGGACAGCCTGATCGACAACAGCCAACGCGGTAAAGCGCTCAGCCGACGCGGACGGCGCGAGCTGAAATCGCTTAGCGACATGCTCAAGGGCAAAAAGGGCCGCTTCCGCCGCAACCTGCTGGGTAAGCGTGTGGACTATTCAGGCCGCAGCGTGATCGTGATCGGCCCCAAGCTGAAGTTGCATCAGTGCGGCTTGCCCAAGATCATGGCGCTGGAGCTGTACCGCCCCTTCGTGATCAGCCGTCTGGTACGCTACAACTACGCCAGCAACGTCAAGGGCGCCAAGCGCGTGATCGAGCGCGAGCGTCCGGAAGTGTGGGAAGTGCTCGAAGAGGTGATCAAAGAGCGCCCGGTGTTGCTCAACCGCGCCCCCACGCTGCACCGCCTGGGCATCCAAGCCTTTGAACCGCAATTGGTGGAAGGCAAAGCGATCCAAATTCACCCGCTGGTTTGCGCGGCCTTCAACGCAGACTTTGACGGCGACCAAATGGCTGTGCATGTGCCGCTGAGCGAAAAGGCCGTAAAAGAAGCGCGCGAGCTGATGCTCAGCACCAGGAATTTGCTCAAGCCTGCGGACGGCTCGCCGGTGGTTGCCCCCTCAAAGGACATGGTTCTGGGCAGCTATTACCTGACAATGGACCCGACGGCGGACATCGTCACGCTGACCGAACGTGCGGACGAGTTCCGCGCCTGGGACAATCTGAAACAGGGCGGCTTCCGCTTGGCCGCGATCTTCAACTCGGCGGGTTCGCGACAGATCGAGGCACACGAGCTGGACTACGTCAACGAGGTAACCCTCCTCCGAGACCAAAAGTTGGAAGACGGCAGCACCTACAGCGCTTTTGAGCAGCTCGTTGACGGGCTGCTGGAAGGGCGCTTTGACGCCGCAGTCCACAACGGCTATGAGATGCAACATCTCTTGCAAAAACACCCCGACTTGCCTCTGACGGTGGCGAACCTCGGCGAGCGGCGTCTGGTCGTGGACATGGACGAAGTGGAGTATCTGTACGGGCTGGGCGCGGTAGACTTGCACACGCCGATCTTGCTGGGCAATTATTACGACGACCCGGGGCGTGAACCCCCACCCCACCCCGAACCCGCCACCGTAGGCCGTGCGCTCTTCAACCGCATTCTGCCCGACGAGATGCGCTTTGTACAGGAAACGCTGGACAAAAAAGGCCTGCAAAAGCTGGTGGCGCGCGTCTATCAACGGTACGGGCCGGAACGCACCACCGACATCGTGGACGCGATTAAGAACATCGGCTTTCACTATGCCACCGTTTCCGGCACAACCATCGCGGTTTCGGACCTCACCGTGCCCGATGAGCGCGAGCAGATTTTGGCAGAAGCCGATAAAACGGTCGAAACCGCTCAACGTGACTTTCGGCGCGGCTTGTTGACCGAAGAAGAACGCTATCAAATCTCCATTGATAGCTGGAATCGCGCCAAGACCGAACTCAAGGACGTGATCAGCCATTCGCTAGACCCCTTTGGCCCGATTGCGGTTATGGCACTTTCCGGCTCGACCAAAGGCGGCTTCGGCCCGATCACCCAGTTGGCAGGGATGCGCGGCTTGATGGCCGACCCGTCCGGGCGCATCATTGATTTGCCGATCAAAAGTCACTTCCGCATGGGACTGACGGCGTTGGAATACTTCATCTCCACGCACGGCACACGCAAGGGACTGGCCGATACCGCCTTGCGCACGGCGGACGCGGGTTACATGACCCGCCGCCTGGTCGATGTGGCACAAGACATTATCGTGAACAGTCAGGATTGCGGCACCACAGCAGGCATCCGCATTCTGAACCCCGCCCATCCGGACAACCAAGACGCGCACGGTACGGTTTTGCCGGAAGCCGACGTAGCCGGTCAATCGTTCTACGAGCGCGTGATCGGGCGCGTAGCGGCGCGCCCCGTCTACGATCCACAAACGGGCGAGCTGTTGGTTGACCGCAACGAGATGATCGACGAAACGGTCGCCGAGCAGATGGAAAAGGCGCTGGTACGCGAGGCATACGTGCGCAGCCCGATGACTTGTGCGCTGGTGCACGGCATCTGCGCCAAATGTTACGGGCGAGACCTGGGGCGCGGGGAGCTGGTGGAGCTTGGCGCAGCGGTCGGCGTGGTTGCGGCGCAATCCATCGGCGAGCCGGGCACGCAGCTTACTTTGCGCACCTTCCACACCGGCGGCGTTGCACAGGCAAGCGGCGGC